>NZ_JASCPQ010000067.1:0-31676 GCF_029959305.1 Pseudomonas sp. PS01297 | reverse complement strand
GGCTTGCTCGCGATACAAACGACGCGGTTTAACCTTGAAACTGCGTAGATGCCATCGCGAGCAAGCCCGCTCCCACAGGAAATCTGAGGCGTTAAGCCTGCTGCTTCTCAAGCTTCTTCAAAAACACGGTCATTTCTTTCTCGGCCTGTTTGTCGCCATGGCCTTGGGCCGCGATGATCCCCTGCTCCCACGCGGTTCGCGCCGCTGCACGGTCGCCCGCCGCCAATCGGGCCTTACCCAGCAGCTTCCAGGCCGCGGAGTACTTGGGGTCAAATTCAACACAGCGTTGCAAATGTTCCGCCGCCTTGAGGTTATCCCCAAGGTCGAGATAACCCTTGCCCAGCCCGAAGCGCAGCAGCGAGTTATCCACACCCTTGGCCAACATCTTTTCCAATGACTCCAGCATCCCTGACTCCTTAGAAAAAACTCAAACCCACGTGGAACAGCTTCTCTACGTCGCGAATATGCTTTTTATCCACAAGGAACAAAATCACGTGGTCGCCGGCATTGATCACCGTGGCGTCGTGGGCAATCAGCACTTCGTCGTCGCGAATGATCGCGCCAATGGTGGTGCCCGGCGGCAGGTTGATTTCCCCGATGCGCTTGCCAATCACCTTGCTCGACTTCGAATCACCGTGGGCAATGGCTTCGATGGCCTCCGCCGCACCCCGACGCAGCGAGTGCACGCTGACAATGTCGCCCCGGCGCACGTGGGCCAGCAAGGTGCCAATGGTGGCCAACTGCGGGCTGATGGCAATGTCGATTTCGCCGCCCTGGATCAAGTCCACATAAGCCGGGTTGTTGATGATGCTCATGACCTTTTTCGCGCCCAGGCGTTTAGCCAGCAACGAGGACATGATGTTGGCCTCATCGTCGTTGGTCAGGGCCAGAAACAGGTCGGCATCGGCGATGTTCTCTTCGAGCATCAGGTCGCGGTCTGACGCGCTGCCTTGCAGCACCACGGTGCTGTCCAGGGTGTCAGACAAATAGCGGCAGCGGGCCGGGTTCATCTCGATGATCTTGACCTGATAACGGCTTTCGATGGCCTCAGCCAGGCGCTCGCCAATCTGCCCGCCCCCGGCGATCACAATGCGTTTATAGCTTTCGTCGAGGCGGCGCATTTCGCTCATCACGGCGCGAATGTTGGCCTTGGCGGCGATGAAAAATACCTCATCGTCGGCCTCAATCACCGTGTCGCCACGGGGCGTAATCGGCCGGTCACGTCGGAAAATCGCCGCAACCCGGGTGTCCACATTCGGCATGTGCTCACGCAACTGGCGCAATTGCTGGCCAATCAACGGGCCGCCGTAGTACGCCTTGACTGCCACCAACTGCGCCTTGCCGCCGGCAAAGTCGATCACCTGCAAGGCGCCGGGGTGCTCAACCAGACGCTTGATGTAGTTGGTCACCACCTGTTCGGGGCTGATCAGAACGTCGACCGGGATCGCGTCGTTATCAAACAGCTCTTCGCCACGGGTCAGGTAGGCCGATTCGCGTACCCGGGCGATTTTGGTCGGGGTGTGAAACAGCGTGTAGGCCACTTGGCACGCGACCATGTTGGTCTCGTCGCTGTTGGTCACCGCCACCAGCATGTCAGCATCGTCAGCGCCAGCCTGGCGCAGCACATTGGGCAGCGAAGCACGGCCCTGCACGGTACGGATATCCAGACGATCACCCAAATCGCGCAGGCGATCGCCATCGGTGTCGACCACGGTGATGTCATTGGCTTCACTGGCCAAATGCTCGGCCAGCGTACCGCCGACCTGCCCTGCGCCGAGGATGATGATTTTCATGCCGTGATTTCCTGTTCCCGTCGTTAGCCGCGTGCGGCAGCGATCTTGATCAGTTTGGCGTAATAGAAACCGTCATGCCCACCTTCTTGCGCCAGCAATTGGCGCCCGTGAGGTTGCTTGATGCCGAACTGCCCGGCGATATCCAGCTCGCGCGCACCGGGCGTGCGGGCCAAAAAGGCTTCAATCACTTCGGTGTTTTCGGTCGGTAAGGTCGAACAGGTGGCGTACAGCAGGATGCCGCCGACTTCGAGGGTCTGCCACATGGCGTCCAGCAGTTCGCCTTGCAGGCTGGCGAGGGCGGCGATGTCGTCCGGCTGGCGGGTCAGCTTGATGTCCGGGTGGCGGCGGATCACGCCCGTCGCAGAGCACGGGGCATCGAGCAGGATGCGCTGGAACGGCTTGCCGTCCCACCAGGTCGCGGTGTCGCGGCCATCGGCAGCAATCAGCTCGGCGCTCAGGCCCAGGCGTTCTAGATTTTCACGCACGCGCACCAGACGCTTGGCTTCCAGGTCGACCGCCACCACGCCCGCAAGCTGGGGCTCGGCTTCCAAAATGTGGCACGTCTTGCCGCCCGGCGCGCAGCAGGCGTCGAGCACGCGCTGGCCGGGCGCTAGGTCAAGCAGGTCGGCGGCCAACTGTGCGGCTTCGTCCTGCACGCTGATCCAGCCTTCGGCAAAGCCCGGCAGATTGCGCACATCGCAAGCTTCGGCCAGCACAATGCCGTCGCGGCTGTAGACACACGGTTGGGCCTGCACGTCGCTTTCAGCCAGCAATTGCAGGTACTGATCACGGGTTTTATGGCGGCGATTGACCCGCAGAATCATCGGCGGATGCGCGTTGTTGGCGGCGCAGATGGCTTCCCACTGCTCAGGCCAAAACGCTTTCAGCGATTTTTGCAGCCAGCGCGGGTGGGCGGTACGCACCACCGGGTCGTGCTCCAGTTCGGCCAGCAAGGCTTCGCTGTCGCGCTGGGCGTTGCGCAACACGGCGTTGAGCAGGCCTTTGGCCCACGGCTTTTTCAACTTGTCGGCGCAGCCCACGGTTTCGCCAATGGCCGCGTGGGCCGGCACCCGCGTGTACAGCAGTTGGTACAAGCCCACCAGCAACAGCGCTTCAACGTCGGCATCGGCGGCTTTGAAGGGTTTTTGCAGCAGCTTGTTGGCCAATGCCGACAAGCGCGGATACCAGCGTGCGGTGCCGAATGCGAGGTCCTGGGTCAGGCCGCGGTCGCGGGCTTCAACCTTGTCCAGTTGCAACGGCAACGAACTGTTGAGCGATGCCTTGCCGTTGAGTACGGCGGTCAGTGCCTTGGCGGCGGCCAGACGCGGGTTCATTGGGCGGCGCCCAGAACAGTGCCCACAGCAAACTTCTCACGGCGGCTGTTGAACAAATCGCTGAAGTTCAGCGCTTTACCGCCGGGCAATTGCAGACGGGTCAGGCACAGCGCGCCTTCACCGCAGCCCACGATCAGGCCGTCTTTGCTGGCTGCGAGGATCTGACCCGGTTCGCCCTGGGCGTCTGCCAGAGTGGCGGCCAGCACTTTCAGGGCTTCGCCGTTGAGCGTGCTGTGGCAAATCGGCCACGGGTTAAACGCACGAATCAGCCGCTCCAGCTCCACTGCCGGGCGGTTCCAGTCGATGCGTGCTTCGTCTTTATTGAGCTTGTGGGCGTAAGTCGCCAGGCTGTCGTCCTGCACTTCGCCTTGCAAGGTGCCGTCAGCCAGGCCGGCAATGGCTTCGATCACGGCCGGTGGGCCCAGCTCGGCCAAACGGTCGTGCAGGGTGCCGCCGGTGTCTTCGCTGGTGATGGGGGTGATGGATTTGAGCAGCATCGGGCCGGTGTCCAGACCCGCCTCCATGCGCATCACCGTCACACCGCTTTGTGCATCGCCAGCCTCGACCGCGCGCTGAATCGGCGCGGCGCCGCGCCAGCGTGGCAGCAACGAGGCGTGGCTGTTAATACAGCCCAAACGCGGAATATCCAGCACCACTTGCGGCAGGATCAGGCCGTACGCCACCACCACCATCAAGTCGGGCTTGAGCGCGGCGAGTTCGGCTTGAGCCTCGGCTGCGCGCAAGGTCGGCGGCTGCATGACCGCAATGTTGTGTTCCAGCGCCAGTTGCTTGACCGGGCTTGGCATCAGCTTTTGCCCACGCCCGGCCGGACGATCCGGTTGGGTGTACACCGCAACGATCTCGTACGGGCTGTCGAGCAGCGCCTTGAGGTGTTCAGCGGCAAATTCGGGGGTGCCAGCAAAGACGATGCGCAGTGGCTCAGTCATGGAGTACTCACTTGGAATGGGGGAAGGCGGGAATAACCCTGCGAAATACCTGTAGCCGCTGTCGAGGCACGAAGGCTGCGATCGGGCGCGAAGCGGCCGTAATCCAGGCTCCAGCGATATGCCTGATATTCCGTATCGCCGGGTTTGCGACTGCTACGCAGCCGTCGCAGCCTTCGTGCCTCGACAGCGGCTACAAGGGCTGCGCCACTATTCGGATGTTGGGATCAAGCGTTCTGGCGGTGCAGTTTTTCCAGCTTTTTCTTGATCCGGTCACGCTTGAGCGTAGACAAGTAATCCACGAACAGCTTGCCGTTCAGGTGGTCGCATTCGTGCTGGATGCACACGGCCAGCAGGCCTTCGGCGGTCATTTCAAAAGGCTTGCCGTCACGGTCCAGCGCTTTGATTTTGACCAACTGTGGGCGGTCTACGTTTTCGTAGTAACCCGGCACCGACAGGCAGCCTTCCTGGTACTGGCCCATCTCGTCGGTCAGGGTTTCGAACTCAGGGTTGATAAACACCATCGGCGCGCTGCGGTCTTCGCTCAGGTCCATGACCACGATGCGCTTGTGCACGTTGACCTGCGTGGCCGCCAAGCCAATGCCAGGCGCTTCGTACATGGTTTCAAACATGTCATCGATCAACTGACGGACTTCGTCGTCCACAACCGTCACCGGCTTGGCGATGGTACGCAGACGCGAGTCTGGGAATTCGAGGATGTTTAAAATAGCCATAAGTTTGATTGGGGCACTGTGTGAAAGATTCAAAAACGGTTGTCAGGGGGTCTTGAAGACTCGGCAACCTGTGCAAAACGTCTCCTTCAGAGAGAGCCCGCTCGGGCTCTGGCGTTTCACGCGAGCGCACATAATAAAGGGATTCAACCCCGGATGAAACGACTAGCTGCCCGGCTGCAGGTGGCGCGCGCGTCGCAGTTTGAAACCAATGGGCGCGGTCTGTGCGCAGCGTTCTACTAAGGTTGGGTTTGCCGGCGTTTTTTCAAGGTCGTACTGAGCGTTTACGTCGGCGCTTACTGACACGTGCCCAACAACTTGTTAACAGAGTTATCCACAGGTTGTGCCTGGCGTAACGCTGATGAAACAGATCAAGGATGATCCCATGTCGCTGTCTGATATTTCCCCAGCAGAGCTGGAAGCCCGTTTGCGTTTACACCGCTTGCCCGAGATCGGCCCACAGCGCTACCACGCCTTGTTTCGGGCCTTTGGCTCGGCCAGTTCGGCGCTCAGCGCCCCGGCCAGTGCCTGGCGGGCCTTGGGCTTGCCACCCGCCAGTAGCGAGGCCCGGCGCAACCCCGAAGTACGTGACGGTGCCAGCGCTGCAATGCGCTGGCTTGAGGGCTGCAAGCAGCATGTGTTGCTCCACGATCAGCCCGATTACCCGGCTTTATTGGCTGAAATAAAAGACCCGCCGCCCGTGTTATTCGTGGCGGGCGACCCCGGCATCCTGGAAAAACCGCAACTGGCGATGGTCGGCAGTCGGCGTGCCTCACGGCCGGGGCTGGACACCGCCGCGGCGTTTTCGAAGTGTCTGGCGGGTGCCGGTTTTGTCATCACCAGCGGGCTGGCGCTGGGCATCGACGGGGCCGCGCACCAGGCCGCACTGGACATTGGCGGGCAGACGATCGGGGTGCTCGGCACCGGCCTGCAAAAACTTTATCCACAGCGCCATCGCGCACTGGCAGACGCGATGATTGCCAACGGCAGCGCCGTGGTGTCGGAGTTCCCGCTGGACGCCGGGCCGCTCTCGGGCAACTTCCCGCGGCGCAACAGAATCATCAGCGGTTTGTCGTTGGGCGTGCTGGTGGTCGAAGCCAGCGTGGCCAGCGGTTCGTTGATCACCGCCCGTCTGGCAGCGGAACAAGGGCGCGAGGTTTACGCCTTGCCGGGTTCGATCCACCACCCCGGCGCACGCGGTTGCCATCAACTGATTCGTGATGGCGCCACCTTGGTGGAAACCGTCGAGCACATTCTCGAAGGCCTGCGCGGCTGGCGCTCGATGCCGTTATCCACAGCAGACCTGTTCACACACAGCTGTCATCCATTAGTGCAATTGTTGCAGGCAGCGCCCCACACCAGCGAAGCCCTGGCCTGCGCCAGCGGTTGGGACCTGCCCCGGCTGCTGGCGGCGTTGACCGAACTTGAACTCGACGGGCATGTGGTGCTTGAGGGCGGGCGTTGGTTTGCTCGCGCCAGCTAAGTACACTGCGCCCAGTACCTATTTGGAGACACTCAATGATCAGCACCTGGCGCGTCCAACAAGCCGCACGCGCGATTCATGCGGGCGCCGTGATCGCCTATCCCACCGAAGCCGTCTGGGGCCTGGGTTGCGACCCGTGGGATGAAGAAGCGGTCGAGCGTTTGCTGGCGATTAAATCGCGACCTGTGGATAAAGGCCTGATTCTGGTTGCCGACAACATTCACCAGTTCGACTTCCTGTTCGAAGACTTCCCTCAGGAGTGGATCGACCGCATGGCCAGTACTTGGCCTGGGCCGAACACCTGGCTGGTGCCGCATCAAGGCCTGCTGCCCGAGTGGATCACCGGCCAGCACGATACCGTGGCGTTGCGCGTGAGTGATCACCCGCTGGTGCGTGAGTTGTGTGCGTTGGTGGGGCCTATCGTTTCCACGTCTGCCAACCCGGCGGGCTTGCCGGCGGCGCGTACGCGGTTAAAAGTTGAGCAGTACTTTCGTGGCCAGATCGATCACGTCTTGGGCGGCAATTTGGGCGGGCGTAAAAACCCGAGCCTGATCCGCGACCTGGCGACCGGCAAGGTCGTGCGCCCCGCCTAACCCCACAAACTGTAGTCGCTGCCGCAGGCTGCGATGGGCTGCGTAGCGGCCCTGCTTGTAAAAGCGAAGGTCCTTCGGCCCTTATCGCAGCCTGCGGCAGCGGCCACAGGTTTGGTGTTACGGCAACAAAATCGTCGAGCCGGTGGTGCGGCGCGAGGCCAGCTCAATGTGGGCCTTGGCCGTGTCTTTCAACGCATAGCGCTGGCTGATTTCAACCTTGATCTTGCCGGTGCGGATCATCTCAAACAGCTCGTCGGCCATTTTTTGCAGGTTCTCGGGCGTGTTGGCGTAGCCCGCCAAGGTTGGCCGGGTCACGTACAGCGAACCCTTCTGCGACAAAATCCCCAGGTTCACGCCAGTCACCGCCCCCGACGCGTTACCGAAGCTGACCATCAGCCCGCGCAGCGCCAGGCTGTCCAGCGAAGTGAGCCAGGTGTCTTTACCGACGCCGTCGTACACCACCGGGACTTTCTTGCCGCCGGTCAGTTCCAGCACGCGCTGGGCCACGTCTTCGTGGCTGTAGTCGATGGTTTCCCAGGCACCCAGTGCTTTGGCGTGTGCGGCTTTTTCAGCCGAGCTGACGGTACCGATCAACTTCGCGCCCAGCGCCTTGGCCCATTGGCACGCAATCGAGCCAACGCCACCGGCAGCGGCGTGGAACAAAATGGTATCGCCTGCTTTAACCTCGTAGGTTTGGCGCAGCAAATACTGCACGGTCAGGCCCTTGAGCATCACGGCGGCCGCTTGCTCAAAGCTGATGTCGTCTGGCAGCTTCACCACATTCGCCGCTGGCAACACGTGGAACTCGCTGTTCGCGCCCAGCGGGCCAGTGCCGTAAGCCACGCGGTCGCCTACTTTGACGGTGTGCACGTCACTGCCCACTGCATCCACGATGCCCGCGCCTTCATTGCCCAGGCCCGATGGCAGCTCGGGCAGCGGGTACAGGCCGCTGCGGAAATAGGTGTCGATGAAATTCAGGCCGATGGCCTGGTTACGCACGCGAACCTGTTGCGGGCCCGGCTCGGCAGGTTGGTAGTCGACATACTCAAGCACTTCGGGCCCGCCGAGGGTCCGAAACTGGATACGTTTAGCCATTTGCACTGTCCTTGCTGAATTGACGAGGCCCCTATCCAACGCTTTAGCGTGATCTTCGTCAACTGCGACGATGCCGGGTGCGGTGTTATGCTAGCCGCCCTTCGCTGGCGGCCCCGCTCTGTCGCTTTGCCCGATTTAAGGTGATGTCATGACTACTCGCACCGAGGCCGTTAAAGCCTACTTGCTCGACCTGCAAGACCGTATCTGCGCTGCGCTGGAAACCGAAGATGGCGGCGCGCGCTTCATTGAAGACGCCTGGGAGCGCCCGGCAGGCGGTGGCGGGCGTACCCGCGTGATCGAAAACGGCCAGGTCATCGAAAAAGGCGGTGTGAACTTTTCCCACGTGTTTGGCAGCGGCTTGCCGCCGTCCGCCAGCGCCCATCGCCCTGAACTGGCGGGCCGTGGCTTTGAAGCCCTGGGCGTGTCGCTGGTGATCCACCCGCACAACCCGCATGTGCCGACGTCCCACGCCAACGTGCGGTTTTTCATTGCCGAAAAAGAAGGCGAAGAGCCGGTCTGGTGGTTTGGGGGCGGCTTCGACCTCACGCCCTACTACGGCGTTGAAGAAGACTGCGTGCACTGGCACCGCGTGGCCGAGCAAGCCTGCGCACCGTTCGGTGCCGACGTGTACCCGCGCTACAAAGCCTGGTGCGACCGCTACTTCCACATCAAGCACCGCAACGAGCCGCGTGGCATTGGCGGCCTGTTTTTCGATGACCTGAACGAATGGGACTTCGACACCTGCTTCGCCTTCGTTCGCGCCATCGGCGACGCCTTTATCGACGCCTACCTGCCGATCGTGCAGCGCCGCAAGGCCGACGCCTACACGGCCCAGCAGCGTGAGTTCCAGGAATATCGCCGGGGCCGCTACGTTGAATTCAACCTGGTGCACGACCGTGGCACCCTGTTCGGCCTGCAATCGGGCGGGCGTACCGAATCGATCCTGATGTCGCTGCCGCCCCACGTACGTTGGGGCTATGACTGGAAAGTGGCGCCCGGTACCGAAGAGGCGCGGCTGACTGAGTACTTTCTGCAAGACCGCGACTGGTTAGCCAACGCCTGACATTGCCCGAGGAACTTGCCTGATGGACCGTTACGTCGTTTTTGGTAATCCGATCGCCCACAGCAAATCGCCGGTGCTGCACCGCCTGTTTGCCGAGCAAACCGGGCAATCGATGCAGTACGACACGTTGCTCGCGCCGCTGAATGATTTTGGCGGCAGCGCGTTGGCGTTTTTCCAGCAAGGTCGCGGGGCCAACGTCACCGTGCCGTTCAAGGAAGACGCCTACCGCCTGGCCAATAGCCTGACCGCCCGTGCGCAACGGGCGGGCGCGGTGAACACCCTGAGCAAACTGGCTGACGGCACGCTGCTGGGCGACAACACCGATGGCGCGGGGCTGGTGCGCGACCTGACGGTTAACGCGGGCTTCAGCCTCAAGGGCAAACGCATCCTCATTCTTGGTGCGGGTGGCGCAGTACGCGGTGCGCTGGAACCGATTCTGGCCGAAGGCCCGGCCTCGGTGACCATCGCCAATCGCACGGTCGAAAAGGCAGAAGTGCTGGTTGAGCTGTTCAGCGACCTGGGGCCGGTGGCGGCCAGTGGTTTTGACTGGTTAAAAGAGCCGGTCGACCTGATCATCAATGCGACGTCGGCCAGCCTGGCCGGTGAAGTGCCGCCGATTGCCAGCAGCCTGATCGAGCCGGGTCAAACCCTGTGCTACGACATGATGTACGGCAAAGCGCCGACGCCGTTTTGCCTCTGGGCCAGCGAACATGGCGCGGGCCACGTCATGGACGGCTTGGGCATGCTGGCCGAACAGGCCGCAGAAGCCTTCTACCTGTGGCGCGGCGTGCGCCCGGACACCGCCCCGGCGCTGGCCGAACTGCGCCGCCTGTTGGCGCAATAAACCCCTTGTAGGAGCGAGCTTGCCTCGCGATCTGTTGATCTTGATCTGGCTTTTGATCTTGATCTAAGAGGCCCCGTTAAACCACGCTGGCCGAACGCAGGTGTTGCGCAGTGGGTAACCCGGCAGGACGCCGGGTTAGCCGCGACACGGCCAGGGATGGCCGATCGCGGCGGCCCTCGGAGCAAGGCCTGTGGTGAGGGCATGCCGAGCCACAGCGAGGCACCGAGGGGTTGGGGCAAAAAGCGTTTGGCCACTTTGCGCTTTTCAAAGTGGCACGGCGTAAGGCCGGAACCCTAAGTGGCCGTTGCCGCAGCAACGGATATGCACAAAAAATCAAGGCCTCTCACCACGCCTCTCCCGAAGGAGAGGGAACCGATTGGGGGATGCCGAAGATACTCGCTGTCCTGTTTGCTGCGCGACAGCGCGGCGTCGAAGACGGGGCGGCCACTCCTACAGGTCAGTCCTCAAACAAAATCGGGCAGTTGTCCGCGCCTTCCAGCTTCTTCAATTCTTCCACCACCGGCGCCCGTGCCCGGCGCAAGGTCAGGCTGCGGCCTAGCCCCAGCAAGCGGCGGGCTTCCTGGTGCAGCATCTCAACCCCCGAATAGTCGATAAAGTTGATGTGCTGCGCCTCGATCACCACCCGCTGCCCCTGGGTGCGTTGCAAGCGCACTTGCAGGTAATGGCTGGCGCCGAAAAAAATCGACCCGCCGACCCGCAACACCTCTTCATCACCCTCTGTCCATTGCTGGATACGCGGGCGCGAAGTGCGCTTGAGGTAAAAAAACAGCGACGCCAGCACCCCGGCATAAATCGCTGTTTGCAGCTCCAGCAGCAAGGTGGCGACGCAGGTCAGTGCCATCACCGCGAACTCGGCCCGGCTCACGCGCCACAGCGCCCGAATGCCGCGGGTGTCCACCAACCCCCAACTGATCAGCAAAATGCTGCCTGCCATGGCCGGGATCGGAATGTGCGCAATCAGCGCGGAGCCGGTGATCGCAAACAGCGCCACCCACAACGCGGAAAACACCCCGGCCAATGGCGAGCGGGCACCCGCTTCGTAGTTGAGCCCCGAGCGGGTGAATGAGCCCGAGGACAAATACCCCGAGAACAAGGCGCCGAACACGTTGGACAACCCTTGTGCGCGGATCTCCTGATTGGCGTCGAGCATCTGCTGCGAACGTGCTGCTATCGAGCGGGCAATCGACAAACTGGTTACCAGCCCAAGCATGCCCACCGCCACGGCACTGGGCAGCAGGCGCAACAGCGTTTCGATATCCAGCGGCAGCGGGCTAAACGGCGGCAAACGCCCCACAAACGCCTGCACCAACTGCACATGGCCAAACACCGACGGCAGCAGCCACACGGCCAGGCTGGCGAGCACCAGGGTTAACAGCAGCGTCGGCCAACGTGGCAGCCACAGCTTGAGTGCGACACCCAACAGCACCGTCCCTACCCCGAGCCCCAACGAAGCGGGGTCGAAGTCGCGCACATGGCGCAACAGCGTCAGCAGGCTGTCCAGCGCCGTGGCTTTGCCCGGCACGTCAACGCCCAGCACATTGGGCAACTGGCCTAGGGCAATCACCACCGCCGCGCCGAGGGTGAAGCCAACCACCACCGAATGAGAGACAAAATTGGCCAGTGCGCCGAACTTCAGCATCCCCAGCAGCCACTGAAAAATCCCCGCCAAAAACGTCAGCAGCAGGATCAGGCCGATGTAGTCCTGCGTGCCGGGCACCGCCAGCGGGCTGACACTGGCAAACAGCACAATCGAAATGGCAGCCGTCGGCCCGCAGATCAAATGCCACGACGAGCCCCACAAGCACGCAATAATTACTGGCACAATGGCAGCATATAGCCCGTATTCAGGCGGTAAACCTGCAATCAAGGCGTAGGCGATGGACTGCGGCAGTGCCAGAATTGCACCACTCAAGCCCACCAGCGCATCTCGGCCTACGCTTGCGCGGGTTTGTTTGGGCAGCCAATTCAGAAACGGCAGGATGGCAGTGCGGTTGAGCCGGGGCATAACGCTCTCGCTGAGTGTGGGTTTAGAGTGCGCGTGCAAGGTTACCTCTGTGGGAGCGGGCTTGCTCGCGATGGCCTCGCCGCGGATGTTCGCATACACCGCACCGTCTGCATCGCGAGCAAGCCCGCTCCCACATTAATAATGCGTGCAGCACACAATCAAGAGGCGTTTATGCAACGAATCAAGGGCTATCACGCCCACGTCTATTACGACGCCAGCACCATCGACCAGGCGCGCGCCCTGTGCGAAGAAGCGGCGCACCGATTTGGCATCAGCATGGGCCGCGTCCACGAACGCCCGGTCGGCCCGCATCCCGACTGGAGCTGCCAACTGGCCTTCGGCCCCGAGCTGCTCGGCATTGTATTGCCCTGGCTAGCCATTAGCCGACACGGGCTGGTGATCTTTTTGCACCCCGACACGGGCAATGACCTGCTGGATCACACCGATCATGCGATCTGGATGGGTGAAATCAGGCCGTTGAATTTGTCTATTTTTTGACCAGAAAGCGAAGCGCTTCGATTTTTTGGAATTTTTTTTCACCCCCTCAAATTCCGTCCGAGACCTACCGTCGGCAAATCCCGGATAGCCCCGTGCCATAACGGCTGAACGTTCGTACGCGGGCATGTGTCATACCTTGCCATGAGCTAACGTAAGACACGTGTAGCCAAGGGTAGCGATTAGTCCTCACGCGCCATCCATGTTTAACTTGAATGCTCGTTCAAGTTAAACCGGTGGTCCGCTGCCCGCTCACAACAGGAGGCTAACCTTTGCCGAACTCGCTCTTTTTACGCCTGTATCACTGCTGCGAGGTGTATTTGCCATGAGTGCACCTTCGACGTCGCAGACGTCTCTCATCCGCATGAATCCGCCGGTTTTTTACTTTGCCGCCGGGTTTATTTTGATCTTCGGGCTAGTGGTGATCTCATTGCCCGAAGCCGCCGGAGAATGGCTACTGGCAGCACAAAACTGGGCGGCCAATACGGTCGGCTGGTACTACATGCTAGCGATGACCCTGTATCTGATCTTCGTGGTCGTCACCGCCTTGTCCGGCTACGGCAAGATCAAGCTCGGTGCCGACCACGACGAACCTGAGTTCAGTTACCTGTCCTGGGCGGGCATGCTCTTCGCCGCCGGGATCAGCATCACGCTATTTTTCTTTTGTGTGTCAGAACCCCTCACCCACATGCTCAACCCGCCACAAGGCCCGGCCGGTAACGCCGAGGCGGCGCGCCAAGGCATGCAGTTGCTGTTTTTGCACTGGGGCCTGCACGGTTGGGGCGTGTTCGCCTTTGTCGGCATGGCGCTGGCCTACTTTGCCTACCGACATAACTTGCCGCTGGCGCTGCGTTCGGCGCTGTACCCGCTGATCGGCAAACGCATCAATGGCCCCATCGGCTACGCGGTTGACGGCTTTGGCATCATCGCCACGGTGTTTGGTCTGGGTGCCGACATGGGGTTTGGGGTGTTGCACCTCAACTCCGGGCTCGACTACCTGTTCGGCGTGCCGCACACCCAATGGATTCAGGTGGGGTTGATCACTCTGATGATGGGCGCGGCCATTCTGGTGGCCATCGCGGGCGTCGACAAAGGCGTGCGCGTGATGTCCGACATCAACATGCTGCTGGCCTGTGCCCTGCTGCTGTTCGTGCTGTTCGCAGGGCCGACGCAGCACCTGCTCAACACCTTGATCCAGAACATCGGTGACTATTTGGGCGCGCTGCCGACCAAGAGTTTTGATGTGTATGCCTACAACAAGCCGAGCGACTGGCTGGGCGGCTGGACCGTGTTCTATTGGGCCTGGTGGATCGCATGGTCGCCGTTTGTGGGCTTGTTTATTGCGCGTATCTCCCGTGGCCGGACCATTCGCGAATTCGTCTTTGGCGTGCTGCTGATTCCGCTGGGCTTCACCCTGGCGTGGATGTCGATTTTCGGCAACAGCGCCATCGACCAAGTGCTCAACCACGGCCTGACGGCGTTGGGCCAAGCCGCTATCGACGACCCGTCGCGGGCCTTGTACCTGCTGCTGGAAACCTACCCGTGGAGCAAAACCGTGATCGCCGTGACGGTGTTCATCAGTTTTGTGTTCTTCGTGACCTCGGCCGACTCCGGCACCGTGGTGCTGTCGACCCTCTCGGCGCGTGGCAATAGCGCCGACGAAGACGGCCCCAAATGGCTGCGGGTGTTCTGGGGCGGGATGACCGCGCTGGTGACCAGTGCGCTGTTGTTCTCGGGCAGCATCGATGCGCTCAAGTCGGCGGTGGTCCTGACCTCGCTGCCGTTCTCGCTGATCCTGTTGCTGATGATGTGGGGCCTGCACAAGGCGTTCTACCTGGAGTCGCAGAAGAAGATCGCGCAGATGCATTCGCTGGCCCCGGTGGCCGTGTCGCGCCGTGGCCGTGGTGGCTGGCGTCAACGCTTGAGCCAGGCCGTGCACTTCCCGTCGCGGGACGAGGTGTACCGCTTCATGGACACCACGGTGCGCCCGGCAATTGAAGAAGTCAGCGCGGTGTTCCTTGAAAAAGGCCTCAACGTTGTCACCCAGCCCGACCCGGCCAATGACAACGTCAGCCTTGAGATTGGCCATGGTGACCAGCATCCGTTCGTCTACCAGGTGCAAATGCGCGGCTACTTCACGCCGTCGTTTGCCCGTGGCGGCATGGGCCCCAAAGAACTGCGTAACCGCCGTTACTACCGGGCTGAAGTGCACCTGAGCGAAGGCAGCCAGGACTACGACCTGATGGGCTACACCAAAGACCAGATCATCAACGACATCCTCGACCAGTACGAACGCCACATGCAGTTCCTGCATTTGGTGCGTTGAATCTGGGCTGCGATCTTTTGGTGTTCAAGATCAAAAGATCGCGAGGCAAGCTCGCTCCTACAGGGCCTGTGCAACACCTGTGGGAGCGGGCATCAGGATTCGCCAAATAGCCATGGGTTGATCAGATTCAAAGTGCCTTGCGAGAAGTCTTTAACGTTGCGTGTCGCGAGGCTTGCCTTATGTGCAATGCAGGTAGCGGCTATTTGCGCATCTGCCAGGCTGACGGACTCGCCTGAAGCTTGACTGGTTGCGACCCACACTGCGAAACGGGGTGCCGTATTAGCATCGAAGGGTAAGACTCTGTCAGCAAAGTCTTCATCGAACAAAGCCTGTGCAATGACGTGCAACTGATCTTTACGCTTGCCAGTGGGAAGCCGTTCGATGCCGTGAAGTATTTCGGCCATGGTGATGGCGCTGATAAACAAATTATCAGATGGCTGCGCGTCTACCCACGCAACCACGGCTTGGCTGGGTTGGGGGCGCATAAGTTCAGAGAGTACGTTGGTATCGAGAATGATCATTCATCGAAGCCCACGGTGCGCACACGCTCTTCTCTAGTGGGTAACTCTAATTCAATGCCACCTGTCTCAGCGAAGCGAGCGCGGATACGGCTGGCTAAACCTTGGTTTTGGGCGGGTTTTCTTAATGCTCTGCGCAAGATAAGCCTAGCCTCTTCTTCCATGGAATGGCCATTAAGGGCTGCTTCTATACGCAGGCGTTCCTTGATTTGATCATCCAGGTTTCTAATGGTGATGCTGGCCATAAATAACCTCATGCAATCAATGAAATCGTTGCAATCATAGGGCGATGAAATTGACACCTCCAGAGCGTACAGACCAGCGGTCCTTAGCTAAAGCGCGCTTGGCGTAGATGATTTACAGACCTTTCCCTGACTTGTGTGGGATGAGGCTTGCTCGTGCTTTGGCCCATTGTGGTGCCCGTTGCGGGCTGCCTATAGTTCGCCCCGTCGCTGAATCATCAGCGTTCGGGCGTGCAAGCCTGATTATTGGATTTCAACTTTTCATATCGCTTTGGTAGGCTCCGCGCCTGCACTCAGCGTTATGGCGGTTGTGCGTGGGAGATCTTCGGGTCTGCCGGGTCCCAATAACCGGTCTTGCATACCTGCGCACAGCTGCCACCCTCTTTCTGCGTGCAAGCTGATTGAAGTGGCTCCACAACTTATTGGAGTTCCACCATGTCGCATTTCCTCCCGCAAACCGACAATCCTGTCGATTCCAACGTTCTCTTGATTGATACCCAGGCGTCTGTGTCTGCCTTGCTCACCTGTGCTGAGCAGCGCTTTCAGGCGGCGAAGAATTTGTTGCGCAGTTTGTCCCACATGAACGCCTACAGCAGCGATCCGCATGATTTGAGTGCGGTATGTGAGGCGACGTCGTTGTTGTTGCAAGAAGGCTGCGATGTGCTGGGGGTGTTGGTGTTGCGCGAGGTGTAAAACACCCGGAGCTGCCGCAGGCTGCGATCTTTTGATCTTGAACATCAAATGATCGCAGCCTTCGGCAGCTCCAGGATTAGGCGTTAGCCGTCAGTGCATGGCCGGTGGCGGGTTCTTGTTTTCTTTGATGCGGTACCAGGCCACGTACAGGGCCGGCAAGAACAGCAAGGTCAACAAGGTGGCCGAGAAGATGCCGCCGATCATGGCGTAGGCCATCGGGCCCCAGAACACGTCCCGTGCAATCGGGATCATGCCCAGGCTGGCCGCCGCAGCGGTCAGCAGGATGGGCCGACGACGGTGATGCGTGGCCTGGACCACCGCATGCCACGGGTCGAAGCCGTCACGTTCGAACTGGTCGATCTGGGTCACCAGAATCACCGTGTTACGAATGATGATGCCGATCAGCGCCAGGATCCCCAGAATCGCGATAAAGCCCATCGGCGTGCCGGTGGGCACCAGCGCCAACACCACGCCAATCAGGCCCAGTGGCGCGACGCTGACCACGATGAACATTTTTTGCACGCTTTGCAGCTGGATCATCAAAAAGGTCGCCATCAAAAACAGCATCAACGGGATGACTTTGGCGATCGGGCCTTGGGCCTTGGCGCTTTGCTCCACAGTGCCGCCGGTTTCGACTTTGTAGCCTTGCGGCAGTTTGGCGATGAAGGCATCGATGGTCGGTTTGAGGTCGTCCACCAGGTCAACCGCCTGAATGTCGCCGCGCACCGCAGCCTTGAGGGTCAAGGTCGGTATGCGGTCACGGCTCCAGACCAGCGGCTGCTCCAGCTCGTAGCGCACCGAGGCAAACGCCAGCAACGGGATCGAGGTGCCGCTCGGTGTGGTGATTTGCAGGTTGAGCAGGGTTTCTGGCGTGTTGCGTTCGCTGCCATTGGCCCGGCCGACGATGTCGATCAGGTAGATGCTGTCTTTGACCTGGCTGACAGTGGCGCCGGTGACGATGCTGTTCATCACTTGCGCGACGTCTTCGGACGACAAACCAAACTGGCGGGCCTTGTCTTGCGCGATGTCGACTCGCAGCACTTTGCCCGGCTCGTTCCAGTTGAACAGGGTTTCGCCCACGTTGGGGTTGGCGTCCAGCACGGTGGCCAGGTCGATGGCGTGTTTGCGCACCTGGTCGATGTTCGGCCCGCTCACCCGGTATTGCAGCGGCTGGCCCACGGGCGGGCCCAGCTCCAGAGTGTGCACGTAACTGCCGACACCGACAAACTCTTCACGCAGGCGTTTGTTGAGGCGCTCCATCAACACGTCGCGGCTCTCAAGCCCGGTGCTGACGATCACCAACTGGGCGAAGAACGGGTTTTGCAGTTGCTGGTCCAGAGGCAGATAAAAACGGATCGCGCCCTCGCCCACGTAGGTACTCCAGCGCACGATGTCCGGGTCGTCCTTGAGCGAGGCTTCAAAGCGTTGGGTGACTTTGAGGGTTTCCTGGATCGAGGCGTTTTGCGGCAGGTTCAAATCCACCAGAATTTCAGGGCGTTCGGAGGCCGGGAAGAACTGGTTTTGCACAAAGGTCATGCCCACCACCGAGGCCAGGAACATCGCCGCCGTGCCGCCGATGGTCCACCAGCGATGGGTCATGCACCACAGCAGGCCGGTGTTAAACGCTTGGGCCAGTCGCCCCGGTTTTTCGGACTTGGGTTTAACTTTGGCGGGCAGCACGTGCACACCCAGCACCGGGGCAAACAGCACCGCCACGATCCACGACACTATCAGAGCCACGCCAATCACCGCGAACAGGGTGAAGGTGTACTCCCCCGCCGCGCTGTTGTTGAGGCCGATCGGGACAAAGCCCGCCACCGTGACCAAGGTCCCGGTGAGCATCGGGAAGGCCGTGGAGTGGTAGGCAAACGTTGCGGCCTGCTGTTTGGTTTCGCCCAGTTCGAGGCGCGAGATCATCATCTCTACCGTGATCATCGCGTCGTCCACCAGCAGGCCCAGGGCGATGATCAACGCGCCCAGCGACACACGCTGCATGGCGATGCCGGTGAACTCCATAAACACGAAGACCAGCGCCAGCACCAGCGGAATCGAGATCGCCACCACCATGCCCGCGCGCAGGCCCAGGCTGATAAAGCTCACCGCCAGAACGATGATCACCGCCTCAAACAGCGCGCTGGTGAAGCCGTGTACGGCCACCTGCACCACTTCGGCCTGGTCAGAGACCATGTGCACGCCCACGCCTACCGGCAGTTGCGCGGTCAGTTCGTTAATGCGCTGCTGCAGTTGCTCGCCGAACTCCTGAATGTTGCCGCCCGTGTTCATGGCCACGGCCAGGCCGATGGCCGGTTGGCCGTTGTAATGGAACATCGGCGCGGCCGGGTCGACATAGCCACGGGTGATGTCGGCCACGTCAGCGAGCCGGTAGAAACGGTTGTTGACCCGCAGGTTGACCGCCTCAAGATCGGCCACGCTGTGGAACTGGCCGGAGGCGCGCACCGACATGCGCTCTGGCCCGGCTTCAATGACCCCCGCCGGGGTCACGGCGTTTTGCTCTTGCAGGCTTTGCAGAATGTGCTGTTGATCAAGGCCCAACGCGGCCAGTTTGCGGGTCGAGAAGTCGAGGTAGAAGGTTTCGGCCTGTTCGCCGATGGTCATCATCTTGCCGCGATTGGGAATGTCGCGAATCCCCAGGCGCACCTCTTCGACGTAGTCGCGCAACTGGCGCATGCTGATGCCGTCGCCGGTAAAGGCGTAAATCGTGCCGTATACATCACCGAACTCATCGTCGAACCCCGGGCCAAGAATGCCCTGGGGGAAGTCGCCGCGAATGTCGCCGATTTTTTTGCGCACCTCGTACCAGATATGCGGGATGAGCTCAGCCTTGGTGGTGTCTTTCAAAAACACAAACACCGTGGACTCGCCCGGCCGGGTGTAGCTCTGGACGTAATCGAGGGTGTCCAGCTCTTCGAGCTTTTTCTCGATGCGGTCGGTGATTTGCAGCATGGTGTCGTCCACCGTGGCGCCGGGCCACTTGGTCTGGATCACCATGGTTTTGATGGTAAAGCTGGGGTCTTCGGCGCGGCCCAGGTTGAAGTACGAAAAGAACCCGGCAAGCACCGCGACGAACATCAGGTACCACACGAATGACTGATGCTCGAGGGCCCACTCGGACAGGTTGAATTTCCCATTCATTGCGAGCTTTCCTTGTCGAGTCTGACTTTTTGTCCGGGTTTGAGGCTGTAGGCGCCCGCACTGACCACGGTGTCACCGCTGCTGATACCGCCCGAGAGCAACACGGTATTGCCGTCGCGGCGCCACACGGTTACCTCCCGCGTGTTGGCCGTGAGTGTGTGCGGGTCGACGACCCACACGCGGGTTTTGCCGTCGGCTTCTTGCAGGGCGGTCTGCGGCACCTGGAAGTGCTGGGTAATCGGGCTGCTGACCGTCACGCTGATGGAGCTGCCGAGGCGGAAGGCTGGCGGGGTCTGGTCGAGGGTCAGCCGCACACGGCGGGTGCGCGTGGCGCTGTCGGCCTGTGGCGCGATTTCTCGAACATGGGCCTTGGTGTTGACGTTCGGGTCGAGCTGGCCAGCGACAAAAAACACGACGTCTTTGGGCAGGGCTTCGGCCAGCGGCGCCGGGAGGTCGATCACCGCTTCCTTGATTTCTGGTCGCGCCAGGGTGGCCACGGCTTCACCGACACTCACCACCTGGCCAGCTTCAACCGCCCAATCGGTGATCACCGCGTCATGGTCTGCGCGCAGGTTGCAGTAGCTGAGTTGGTCTTTGGCCTGGTTGAGCGCTGCTGACGCTTGTTGTACGGCGGCCTGCGCGGTTTTGAGGTCGGCTTGTGCCGTGTCCAGCTGGGCTTGCGCGCCCACGCCCTGATTGAACAGCTCTTGCTGGCGCCGGGCATTGGCCTGGGCGTTGATCAACTGCGCGCGGGACTTGTCCAGATCGCCTTGGGCGGCGCGCACATTGTTTTGCTGATCGGTCGGGTCGAGGCTGGCCAAAATATCGCCTTCTTTAACCAACGCGCCAACGTCGTAATAGCGCCGCACGATGCGGCCCGGCACGCGAAAGCCCAAGGTGCTTTCGTAGCGGGCTTCGATGTTGCCGGCAAAGCGCCCCAGGTGTTGGGTCAGGTCGGGCTTGGCCACCACGTAGAGCACGGGCCTGACGGGTGGCTCAGGCGGCTTTTTTTCAGAGCAGCCCAGCAACAATACGGCCGCAAAGGGCGCTATCCATAGACGCTTCATAGCGCCATCCCCCCTGCTGGCGTGGGTGCTATCTCGACCTTCATGCCGGGGTGTAACAATTGTCCGCCTGCGACCACGACCTTTTCTCCGTCCTTGAGGCCATCACTGATGATCACGCTGCCGGTCAGGTAGCGCCCCACGGTGACTTTTTGCAGGCGCGCATTGTTGTCGCCATCGACCACCCACACCGCCGGGTCGCTGACATCTTTGGTCAGGGCTGACCAGGGCATTTCAATGCTGCGCTGCGGCGCCGGGCTCAGGTTGACGCTGACAATCGAGCCCAGGTCCATGCCCTTGGGCAGCGAGTCCAGTTGCACCTTGATTTGCAGCGTGCCGCTTTGCGCCGCCACGGCGGGGGTGATCTCACGGATAAAACCGTTGGCCTTGACCGTCGGGTCCTGCAACAGCGTGACTTGCACGGTAGGGTCTTTGGGCGGCTCGATAAACAGCGATTCGTACACGTTGAACACGGCATCGCGGGCGCCATCACGGGCCAGCGAGAACATCGGCATGGTGGCTTGCACCACTTGCCCGACCTCGGCCTGGCGCGCGGTGATGATGCCGGGCGCTTCCGCCACCAGGTTGCTGTAGCTGAGTTGTTCGCGGGCGTTGGCCAGTTGCGCTTGCGCCGCCGCCAAGGCGCTTTGTGCGCTCTGCTGGGCCGCATAGGCCGCATCGTATTCGCTCTGGCTGGTGTAGCCTTTTGGCAGCAGCTTTTGCTGGCGCACATAGGCGGCGCGGGTTTGTACCACTTGCGCCTGTTGCGCATACACGCTGGCCTGGGCGGTCTCGACCTGGATTTTCAAGTCTTTGGGGTCTAGGCGCGCCAACACCTGGTTGGCCTGAATATGATCACCGACATCGACCTTGCGCTCGATGATTTTGCCGCCGACCCGAAAGGACAGCTGGGTTTCGACCCGGGCCTGAATGTCGCCACTGAGCGCAATGGGAGGTGCATAGTCGCGGCTGGTAACTTCTTGGATATAAACCCGTGGTGATAAAGGCTCTTTGGGGCCTTCTTTACCGCAAGCCGTCAGGAGCGCCAAAAGGCTCAAGCCCCAAGCACACTTGATTCGTGGACCAGCCATGCAGACTCCTTTGCTTGGTGCTGAGTGATCGAGACAATACGACACATAGCGTAGAACAGGGTTCAGACTTTGTGGGACTCTGTGCACGCCTTTCCCACCTGTTTTGAGGTCACCCAATGCTCACCACTCTGGCGGTGGCCAACTATCGCTCCATCAACCAGTTGATCGTCCCGCTGGCGCGGCTCAATTTGATCACCGGCCCCAATGGCAGCGGTAAATCCAATCTGTACCGTGCGCTGCGTTTGCTGGCCGAGACTGCTCAGGGCGGGGTGGTCAATGCGCTGGCCCGTGAAGGCGGGCTGGAGTCGACGTTCTGGGCGGGGCCCGAGGTGGTGTCGCGGCGCATGAAGTCTGGCGAGGTGGCCATCGAGGGCGGCCCGCGCAACAAGGTCAAGCGCTTGCGCATGGGCTTTGCGGCCGACGATTTCAGTTACGCCATTGCTCTGGGGGTGTCACCGCCTGAGCTGTCGGCGTTTACCCTCGACCCGCAAATCAAACACGAAAGCATTTGGGTGGGGCCCAGCTACCGCCCGGCCAGTGAGCTGGTGGAGCGCAATGGCCCGATGATCCGTGCCCGTACCGAACGCAGTTGGCAGGTGCTGGCGCAACACACGCCGATGTTCGACAGCTTGTTCGATCAAGTCGGCAGCCTGCAGGCCTCGCCCGAAGTGCTGCGGTTGCGAGAGTCGATTCGCGGTTGGCGCTTTTATGATCACTTTCGCACCGACCCTGATGCGCCGGTGCGTCAGCCGCAACTGGGCACGCGCACACCGGTGCTGCACCACGATGGCCGCGACCTGGCTGCGGCCCTGCAAACCATCCTCGAAATGGGCGACCCGCAAGTCCTGCACAGCGCCATCAGTGACGCCTTCCCCGGCGCGCGGCTAGAGATCAATGCGATGCCCGGTGGGCGCTTTGCTGTCGAGTTCTATCAAGAAGGGTTGTTGCGCCCGCTGTCGGCGGCGGAGTTGTCGGACGGCACCTTGCGCTACCTGCTGCTGGTGGCCGCCCTGCTCACGCCGCGCCCGCCGACGCTGATGGTGCTCAACGAGCCCGAAACCAGCCTGCACCCTGACCTGCTGCCCGCGCTGGCGCGGTTGATCATTCGCACCTCGCTCCATTCCCAGGTGTGGGTGGTGTCCCACGCGCGACGGCTGATTGCCGCCTTGCAGCAAGACCCGGAGTGCAACTGCATCGTGCTGGAAAAAAACCTCGGCCAGACCGAGGTCGTGGGGCAGCGAATGCTGGATCAACCGGCTTGGCATTGGGCGGATTGATAGAGGGAAATCAAAGCAATCGCAGCCGTTGCCCCCAAGTTTCAACTCCACGCAGGGGGATATTGGGGTTGTGCCCCCAAACCGTGGGCATTGGCGGTACTCGGTGGGTTTCTTCGATGGTTTGTTTATTAGCAAAGCTTTGTGAGGTTGAGCTCGACGTTGAGGAAATAGAGTTTCTTGGGGGACGCGGCGGTGGGGTGTTTTTACCCATTAACTTGGCAACTCTCTTAGCTCTGGCTGCCGCTCTAATGCCACTCCAGCCCAGCTTAGTGGCCAAGACAGAGCTGCTTAAACCTAAAATGGCCAAGGTTATGCCCACTGCGGTCATTTCAGTGCTGCCTGTGTTGTTATTTCCCGCTGCCATGCTCAATCGAACGGTGCCGATAATACCTGCGGAAGCTGTAAACCCCACACCAGCGACCTTCGCAAGATCAACGGCCTTGATGGGGCCAGCTTTTAACGCTTTCAAGGATGCGTAAAAGCCCACAGAGGGAATTGCTCCGACCGCTGTCCCGCCCAGCCCAATGACCGACAGGACGACAGGGGCTATCAAGGCAAAGGAAAACTGCCCATTGGGGTCTACCCGGTTAACCGGATCACCCAGGCAATAGCAGTAGGGGTTCAACCCGCCAGCACCAAACGGGCTTAACGTATCGGGGCTGTTAAAGCGCATCAATACGGGGTTGTACGCGCGGTGGCCGTTACCCAACAGATAGTGGCCGGTCAACGGATCGTGGGCTTCTCCGTTAAACCCCAACAGCCCCTGTTGCCCACCCTGATGGCCATACGGGGTGTAAGCCCGCGGGTAATGGTGTACGCCGCTGAGTGAATGCAACACGCTGCGTTGCAGGTCGGTGCCCAGCAACAGGGTGGCGGTTGTGTGTTTTTCAGCCAGTAACTGATCGTAGTGCTGAAAGATTGTCTGGCTGTGTTCACCCCGGCGTGCAGTGCTCAAGCGCTCACGCTGATAAAAATGCTGCGTCGAGGGCTGGGCGCCCATTGTCGTTGTTGTTAAGCGATCCAGAGGATCGTAGGCATAGCGTTTAAGAGGCATGAGAGTTGGCTCTTTGCTGGAAGTCCCCCCAGCTTTGCTCCAATGCCAGACCTTGCCTACCTGTTAACTCTGCTAGGTACTTTTGCTAAATACTAAAAAACGCCGACGCTGTAGGAGCCGTCGGCGTTTTGTGTGAGCGGGTGTTGAATCAGAACGCAGGCACTACCGCACCTTTGTATTTCTGCTCAATGAATGCTTTGACTTCAGGGCTGGTCAGGGCTTTGGACAGCTTTTGGATTGCGTCGCTGTCTTTGTTGTCCGGGCGAGCCACCAGGAAGTTCACGTAAGGCGAATCAGAGCCTTCAATGATCAGCGCGTCAGTGGCCGGGTTCAGGCCCGCTTCCAGCGCGTAGTTGGTGTTGATCATGTCCAGATCAACCTGGTCCAGCACGCGGGGCAGCAATGCTGACTCAAGCTCTTTGAACTTGAAGTTGTGCGGGTTTTTAGCGATGTCTTTCGGGGTGGCCACCGCGTTGGTCGGGTCTTTCAGTTCGATCAGACCGGCCTTTTGCAGCAGGATCAACGCACGGCCGCTGTTGCTGCCTTCGTTAGGGATCGCGATGGTTGCGCCGTCTTTCAGGTCTTTGATGTCTTTAACTTTTTTGGAGTAACCACCAAAAGGTTCAACGTGTACGCCGACCACGGTCACCAGGTTGGTGCCTTTGCCTTTGTTAAAGCTTTCGAGGTACGGCAGGGTCTGGAAGTAGTTGGCGTCCAGACGCTTCTCTGCGACTTGTACGTTGGGCTGCACGTAGTCGGTAAAGACTTTAATGTCCAGATCCACGCCTTCTTTGGCGAGGGTCGGTTTGATCAACTCAAGGATTTCAGCGTGAGGAATCGGGGTCGCAGCGACCACCAATTTTTCGTTAGCCTGTGCCAGGCCTGCCGTCAGAGCAGCCGCCAATGCGGAAAACAACAGAACCTTTTTCATGCAATGTCCTTAAGGGGTGACCGTTCTGGTAACGGTTTTATTGGAGTCGGAGCGAAAGATACCGACTTTCTTTATTCCAGAACAATAATATTTGTTCATTCGCTTAGATCATTTGGTTCTTTAAATCCCTGTCTGTAGGAGCGAGCTTGCCTCGCGATCTTTTGATCGTCTAAAAGATCGCCAAGTGGGGGTTATGCCAGCAGCTGTTTCAGCACCGTCAGCTCCTGCGCCGTTGCACCTTTAATAAAGTGCTCAATCTGCGCCAGGCTGTCAGTCAGGTTCAAATGCTCGGGGCGGATCTCTTCGCCGGTGCTCACCAGCAGCGCAAAGTGGATGACGTTTTCCAGCTCACGGGTATTGCCGGGCCATGTGTGGCGCTCCAGTACCCGTTGCGCGTTGTCACTGATAAATGGCACCGGCAGGTTGAGGCGCTGGCTGTAGATGCCCAAAAAGTATTCGGCCAACGACAAAATATCCCCCGGCCGCTCGCGCAAAGCAGGCAACGGCAACTGCCCTTCGCTGAGGTAGTGATACAGCCGCTCGTGAAATTTACCGGCCTGTACCGCCTGGGCCAGGTCGATGCTGGTGGCCGCCACCAGGCGCACATCCACCGGGCTGGGCTGATGGGCGCCGACCCGGGTGACTTCGTGGGTTTCCAGCGCTGCCAACAATTTGACCTGAATGCCCAACGGCAAATCACCGATTTCATCCAGGTACAGCGTGCCGCCATTGGCGGAGCCGAACCAGCCGGCGCGGCTGCTGGCCGAACTGCTGTGGCTGCCAGGGGCGTAACCGAACAACTCGGCATCGGCGTAGGTCGGGCTGATCGCGCCGCAATTGACTGACACAAACAAACCGGTGCGGTCGCTGGCACGGTGAATATGCCGCGCCAATAGCTCTTTACCCGTGCCGGTTTCGCCGCGAATCAATACCGGCAGCGCGCGCGGCGCCAGCAGTTCCAGGTCATCACGCAATTGGCGCGAACGCGGGTCGACAAACACCAGCGCTTTGGCGCGAATGCTCAGCGGGCTTTTTTCGGCGTCGGGGAAGGTCAGCAGGGGCTGTCCAAAGGTTTCATGCAGACTCATGGCGGGCTCCCGCCCGCCGCCGATGGGTGGGCGCGGGCGTTACAAAAAATTCAGGCGCGGCGCAGGGCACCGTGCTCAATACGGGTTTGCAGGCGATACAAAAAGGCGAAGCCTTGCTCCCAGCGTTGGTGGCCAGACTTGACGTTGATATGTCCGGCGCCGCTGAGAATGCCGACCTCGGCGCCCCAATGGCGGGCAAACTCCATGGCGCGAGGCGCGCTGGCCGCGGCATCGTTGTCAGAGCCGACGACTTGGCTCGGGAACGGCAGGGTTTGCGTCGGGATCGGGGCAAAGTTACGCAACGCAGGGGCACAGGTGGGGCGTTCGACATCTGCCGGTGCGACCAGCAAGGCACCGCGCACCTGGCTCAGCAAGCTGACGGGGGCACGCTCGGCCCAATGCGCAACGGTGATGCAACCCAGGCTGTGGGCAATCAGAATCACCGGCGTGCTATCGGCGGCAATCGCCTCGGCCAGCGCGGCAATCCAGTCTTCGCGGCGTGGCGTCAACCAGTCGGCCTGTTCCACCCGGGCACTGTTCGGCAAGCTGTTTTGCCAGTGGGTTTGCCAATGATCGTCAGACGAACCTTGCCAACCCGGCACTATCAAATAGCGAATCGATTCATTGCCCATGGCTGTGCGCCTCCAGCGGTATGTGTGTTACCGAGTCAGTATAGGGACGGTTTTTAGATTCGCTAAGGAATAAGAAGCTATTTGTTAATAACCAAAAAACCATCGCCGTCCAGAACGCGCAGGCGTATTACACTCAATGCGTTGCCCACCCTGCGAGCTACCGCCATGAAAAGCCTGGTTGATCATCTGAGCCAATACGCCGCTTATCACCGTGACAAGCGCAATATCGTCACCCACTTTGTGGGCATCCCGTTGATTGTGATTGCCGTGGCGGTGCTGTTGTCGCGACCGCAATGGGCGGGCATTTCGCCTGCGGTGTTAGTGATGATCGCCAGTGCGGTGTTTTACCTGCGCCTTGAACTGCGCTTGGGGTTATTGATGACCGTGTTGCTGGGGCTGGCGGTCTGGCTCGGGTACACCTTGGCGGCGCTGAGCACGGGCGCATGGCTGGGCTGGGGGGTTGGGCTGTTTGTGGTCGGCTGGGTGATCCAGTTTCTGGGGCATTACTACGAAGGGCGCAAACCTGCGTTTATCGACGACGTGACCGGGCTGATAGTCGGGCCGTTGTTTGTGGTGGTGGAGTTAGGATTTCTGTTGGGTTGGCGCCAGGATTTGCAGCGCGAAATCGATGCGAGATTCGCGTAGGAGCGAGCTTGCCTCGCGATCTTTTGATCGTTTAAAAGATCGCGATCAAGCCCGCTTCGATGGGCTTATCTAAACGCCTGGTGCAACTGTGCCAGCGTTTCAAAGTGGTAGGTGGGCGCGTGTGCGCTCAGCTCTTCGAAGCTGCCAAAGCCGTAGCCCACGGCTGCCGCGTCCAGGCCGTTGTGGCTGGCGCCGATGAGGTCGTGCTTGCGGTCACCGATCATCAGGGTCTGCGCCGGGTCCAGCTTTTCTTCGGCCATCAGGTGAGCAATCAGCTCGACCTTGTTGGTGCGCGTGCCGTCCAGCTCGCTGCCGTAAATCACTTTAAAGTGCTTGGCGAAGTCAAAGTGCCGGGCGATTTCGCGGGCGTAGATTTGCGGCTTCGAGGTGGCGATGAACAGCTGGCGGCCTTGGCCCTCCAGTTCTTCCAGCAGTGGCGTAATGCCCTCAAACACCTGGTTTTCGTACAGGCCTTTGACCGAGAAACGCTCACGGTAAAAGCCCACGGCTTCCCATGCCTGGGCTTCGCTGAAGCCGTAAAACTCGATAAAGGCTTGCAGCAACGGCGGGCCGATAAAGTGTTCGAGTTTGCGCAGGTCTGGCTCATCAATGCCCATTTTGCTCAATCCATACTGGATCGAACGGGTGATACCTTCGCGTGGGTCGGTCAGGGTGCCGTCGAGGTCGAACAATACGTTTTGATACTGCATGCAGGGCTCCAAAATAGGCGGCTTAAACGGGCTGGTCGTAGCCTTCGGCCAAGTGCTGGTCTTTGAGTTTTACGTAGTTGCCAGCGCTGTAGGTAAAAAAGGCTTTCTCTTTTTCAGTCAGTTCACGCACTTGCTTGACCGGGCTGCCGACATACAAAAAGCCGCTTTGCAGGCGTTTGCCCGGAGGCACCAGGCTGCCCGCGCCCACGATCACGTCGTCTTCAATCACCGCCCCGTCCATCACGATGCTGCTCATGCCGATCAAAATACGGCTGCCCACGGTGCAGCCATGCAGCATGACCTTATGCGCGATGGTCACGTCATCGCCGATCAGCAGCGGGAAACCTTCAGGGTTGAACGGCCCGGCGTGGGTGATGTGCAGCACGCAGCCGTCTTGCACGCTGGTGCGCGCGCCGATGCGGATGCGGTGCATATCGCCGCGAATCACGGTCAATGGCCAGATCGAACTGTCGGCGCCGATCTCGACGTCGCCAATCACCACGGCCGAACGGTCGACAAAGGCGCGCTCGCCCACGGTAGGTGTGTGCTGCTGGAACGGACGGATGGACACAAATAGCTTCCTTCTTTAGCAGTAATAGGGCGTTACAGGGCTGCGGTAACGGTCGATTGTAATTAAGATGGCCCAAGGTCTGCTGACGTTTCATTACAACGAGGTGAGTGGTTCAGTTTTTGCAATGAAACCTCAACAGATCTTCAATTTCTTCTAGCCAAGGTGCCAAACGTGAGCGAGAAAAACCCTCTATTGCAGCCCTACGACCTGCCGCCGTTTTCGGCGATCCGTCCTGAGCACGTCCAGCCGGCCATCGAGCAGATCCTCGCGGACAACCGTGCTGGCATTCAAAAGATCCTCGCCGATCAGGGCAAGAACCCGACGTGGGCCGGTCTGGTGCTGGCGATGGATGAGTTGAACGACCGTCTGGGCGCCGCCTGGAGCCCGGTCAGCCACTTGAACGCGGTGTGCAACAGCACTGAGCTGCGTGAAGCTTACGAGGCGTGCTTGCCTGCATTGAGCGCCTACTCCACCGAGATGGGCCAGAACCGTGAGCTGTTCCAGGCCTTCGAAGCCTTGGCTCACAGCCCGCAAGTGGCTGACTTTGATCAGGCACAAAAGACCATTCTTGAACACTCGCTGCGCGATTTCCGCCTGTCGGGTATTGATCTGCCAGAAGCCGAGCAGAAGCGCTACGCCGAAGTGCAGAGCAAACTGTCCGAGCTGGGCAGCAAGTTCTCCAACCAGTTGCTGGACGCGACCCAGGCCTGGACCAAGCACATCACCGACGAAGCTGCGCTGGCAGGCCTGACCGAATCGGCCAAGGCGCAAATGGCCGCGGCTGCACAGGCTAAAGGGCTGGATGGCTGGTTGATCTCGCTCGAATTCCCAAGCTACTACCCGGTCATGACCTACGCCGAAGACCGTGCCCTGCGCGAAGAAGTTTACGCCGCGTACTGCACCCGTGCGTCGGACCAAGGCCCGAATGCCGGTCAGTTTGATAACGGCCCGGTGATGGAGCAGATCCTCGACCTGCGTCAGGAACTGGCCAAGTTGCTGGGTTTTGGCAGCTTTGCCGAGCTGAGCCTGGCCACCAAAATGGCTGAAACGCCGGATCAGGTACTGACCTTCCTGCGTGACCTGGCCAAGCGCACCAAGCCGTTTGCGGCGCGTGACCTTGAGCAACTGCAAGCCTATGCCAGCGAGCAAGGCTGCGCCGAGCTGAAAAGCTGGGACACCGGTTTCTTCGGCGAAAAACTGCGCGAGCAGCGTTACAGCGTGTCGCAAGAAGCCCTGCGCGCCTACTTCCCGATCGACAAAGTGCTGGATGGCTTGTTCGCCATCGTGCATCGCCTGTACGGCATCGACATCGCTGAAATCAAAGGTTTCGACACTTGGCATCCTGATGTCCGCCTGTTCGAAATCAAAGAAAACGGCCAGCACATCGGGCGATTCTTCTTTGACCTCTACGCCCGCGCCAACAAGCGCGGTGGTGCCTGGATGGACGGCGCCCGTGACCGTCGCCGCACCGCAGCCGGCGAGCTGCAAAGCCCGGTAGCCAACCTGGTGTGTAACTTCACCCCGGCCGTTGCGGGCAAGCCTGCACTGCTGACCCACGACGAAGTGACCACCCTGTTCCACGAATTCGGTCATGGTCTGCACCATATGCTGACCGAGATCGAACACGCAGGCGTGTCCGGCATCAACGGCGTGGCGTGGGATGCGGTCGAGCTGCCAAGCCAGTTCATGGAAAACTGGTGCTGGGAGCCGGAAGGCCTGGCGCTGATCTCCGGCCACTATGAAACCGGCGAAGCGCTGCCAAAAGACCTGCTGGATAAAATGCTCGCGGCCAAGAACTTCCAGTCCGGGCTGATGATGGTGCGTCAGCTGGAGTTCTCGCTGTTTGACTTCGAACTGCACGCCACCCACGGCGATGGCCGCAGCGTTGCCCAAGTGCTGGACGGCATCCGTGATGAGGTCTCGGTCATGCGCCCACCGGCGTACAACCGCTTCCCGAACAGCTTCGCGCACATTTTTGCAGGCGGTTACGCAGCCGGTTACTACAGCTACAAATGGGCTGAAGTGCTGTCGGCAGATGCGTTCTCGCGCTTTGAAGAAGAAGGCGTGTTCAACCCGCAAACCGGCAAGGCATTCCGCAAGGCCATTCTGGCGCGCGGTGGCTCGCTGGCCCCAATGGAACTGTTCAAGGACTTCCGTGGCCGTGAGCCGTCGATTGACGCCTTGTTGCGCCACAGCGGTCTGACCGAGGACGCGGCAGCATGAGTGATGCACCGGTAAACGTGACAAAAAAACGCTTTATCGCCGGGGCTGTCTGCCCGGCGTGCAGCGAGCCTGACAAGCTGATGATGTGGAACGAAAACGACGTGCCGCACCGCGAATGCGTGGCCTGCGGCTACTCCGACACGCTGAATGAGCAAGGTTTGTCTGTGCCCAAAGAATTGGGCACGCGGGTCAACACCTCGGCACTGAAAAAACCACCGACCCCGAACGTTCAGGCGGTGCAGTTCTTTCCGAATCCGAAGCTGAAAAAGCCCTGATCCCCCGGGGTGAGTTGCCTGTAGATCAAGGGTGTCGGTTTAATAACACCCTTGGTCTACAGCATTGTTCACGTTATGGCGCAATGCTTATTGTGACGGTGCCTTGGGTGACATCTATGTTGACTGTTCCGCCATCGTTGTTCGGATCTTCAAAACCACCACTGAATTCAAAATTGGCAACAATGGTGTAGTCACCATTAATCACTTCAAACTGAGTGATAGTGATTGAGCCAAGAGAAGCTGTAAGTTCCTCAGGCCAGATGCCATGCAGGGTAGAGCGATAACGCAAAACTGCCTCTGAGCGACCTTCACCGAGTGGGTATGTCCCAACTTTCAAACCTTTTTGAAAGGTAAAGTTAATCTCGTCATAGTCGATAGGGAAAGGAGGTTCCCCCTTATCGATGCGCCTGCTGACAAACATAATCAGTTCGTCGTTTAAGGCCGAGCCATACCAATTTGGAGAGTAATCGAAGCCTGTGCCATTGCGATTAATATGCGCACGGGTGGTGTTTGCGAGGGATTTGGCGGCAGACAGTTGGGTCGAGTGGAGGTCCATGGTTATGCCCTGCGTACGTTTTAAAACATCATGTGTTTACACGCTATGAGGGCATGAATCTAAAGTGCGAATTTTGGCTTGTATACTGTCAAAAATGACAGGGGCATTAGACACGATGGGCTCTCAAAAGCACTGTAGGAGCCGCCGCAGGCTGCGATCTTTTGACGTTTAAAGATCAAAAGATCGCAGCCTGCGGGAGCTCCTAAAGGGTGATTTGGCTCAGGTG
>NZ_JASCPQ010000066.1:0-32155 GCF_029959305.1 Pseudomonas sp. PS01297 | reverse complement strand
GTAGGCCCGCCGCGATCGGCCATCCATGGCCGTGTCGCGGCTAACCCGGCGTCCTGCCGGGTTACCCACTGCGCAAAACCTGCGTTCGGCCAGCGTGGTTTAATGGGGCCTTTTAGATCAAGATCAAAAGCAAGATCTAGATCAAAAGATCGCGAGCAAGCTCGCTCCTACAAAGCCTTTAAAATCAATCACTTATTTTATGTTTGATAAGAGCGAGCTTGCCTCGCGATCTTTTGATCTGCCCCCTATCGCAGCCTTCGTGCCTCGTCAGCGACGACAAGCGCCTTGTTTTTCAGGGCCTATCACCACCATAGGTGGAGTCAAACCGCTCAACCCCCTAGAATCGTCCGGACGCTAACAGGAGACGACCTCATGCTGATGGTGATTTCACCCGCTAAAACCCTCGACTACGAGACGCCGCCAGCCACTGCGCGTTTCACCTTGCCGCAATACCTGGATCACTCCCAGGAGTTGATCGAACAACTGCGCACACTGAGCCCGCAACAGATTGGCGAGCTGATGCATTTGTCCGACAAACTCTCGGGCCTCAACGCGGCCCGTTTCGGCAGCTGGACCCCCGACTTCACTCCTGACAACGCTAAACAGGCGCTGCTGGCGTTTAAAGGCGATGTGTATACCGGCCTGAATGCGGTGGACTTCAGTGAGGCCGATTTCGACTACGCTCAAACGCATCTGCGCATGCTCTCCGGGCTTTACGGCTTGTTGCGCCCGCTGGACTTGATGCAACCGTACCGCCTGGAAATGGGCACCAAACTGGCCAATGCCCGGGGCAAGGATTTGTACGCGTTCTGGGGCACCCGTATCAGTGAATGGCTGAATGAGGCGCTGGCCGAGCAAGGCGATGACGTGTTGCTGAATCTGGCCTCCAACGAGTACTTCTCGGCGGTAAAAAAGTCAGCCCTGAACGCTCGCATCATCAATACTGAATTCAAGGACCTGAAAAACGGTCAGCACAAAATCATCAGCTTCTACGCTAAAAAAGCGCGCGGCATGATGAGCCGTTTTGTGATCAAGGAACGCATTAACAACCCGGCCGATCTCAAGCAGTTTGACGCTCAGGGCTATCGTTACAGCGCTGAACAGTCAAAGCCCGATCTGCTGGTTTTCTTGCGCGACGAAGCTCCCGAGTAGAGGCGTAGCCATGTTTGTCGGCGTTTTACTCATCATTGCCTGGCTCGTACTGTTGCTGCGCTACCCGCGCAAGGCGTTTCCGGTGTCGCTGGCAGCGCTGGTCGGATTGGCAATAGTGGCTGCCTGCGTGGCCTGGCAAGACAGCCGGGAGGCCGATCAATTGGCCCGGCTGGATCTGCGCATTGTCTACGACCCGGCACAATGCCCCGCAGATCGCCCGCTGCAGTTAACCCTGACCAACAGCAATGACGTGCCGTTGAGCGAGTTGTCCTGGCGGATCGCGGCGTACGCGCCGGGTGACACGGTCAACCTCGCTGACAACCAGTACACGGCCCCGCATTATCGTGGCCCCGGTGAGTTGCAAGCGGGCGCCTCGTGGCAGGACTGTTTGCCAATGCCGCCGCTGCGCACCGGGTATCGCGCGCCAAGCCTGGAATTTCGCGCTGAGCGCCTGCAAGGCAGCTTCTCCAATTAAGGATATTTCGATGCGCCGTGTTTTGATTACCGGGTGCTCCAGCGGCATCGGCCGCGCCATGGCCGATGCTTTCAAGGCGGCGGGCCACGAAGTGTGGGCCAGCGCCCGCAAACCGCACGATGTCGAGCACTTGGCCGCCGCCGGATTTATCGCCCTGCAACTGGACGTCAATGATCCGGCAGCCCTGGCGCAACTGGCTGAGCGTCTGAGCCAGGAGACCGATGGCCTGGACGTGTTGATCAACAACGCCGGCTACGGCGCGATGGGCCCGGTGCTCGACGGGGGTGTTGACGGCCTGCAGCAGCAGTTTGAAACCAATGTGTTTTCAGTGGTTGGCGTCACCCGCGCATTGTTTGCTGAACTGCGTCGCAAGCAAGGGCTGGTGGTGAACATCGGCAGCGTGTCCGGCGTACTCGTCACCCCGTTCGCCGGGGCGTACTGCGCCTCGAAAGCAGCGGTCCATGCATTGAGCGATGCCTTGCGCATGGAACTGGCGCCTTTTGGTATCCGCGTGCTGGAAGTTCAGCCTGGCGCCATCAACACCCAGTTTGCGAAAAATGCCAGCGATCAGGCTGAACACTTGATAAGCGAGAGCTCCCCGTGGTGGCCGATGCGTGAAGGCATTCGTGCACGGGCCAAAGCTTCGCAAGACAACCCCACCCCCGCCACCGCGTTCGCCACAGCCGTACTCAACGCCGTAGACCGCCCAAAACCGCCCCACCTGCTGAGGTATGGCAATGGCAGCCGCGCACTGCCGCTGCTCGCCGCGCTGGTGCCGGCTGGGCTGCTGCAAAAAATTCTGATGAAGCGATTTGGCTTGAATCGTTAACAGTCGCCCAACCCATCAAAGTGCCGGAATTTATAGGGCTTATATCGAAAGAGCATGAAGCCCTATGACGGCTGACCCGCGCTTTAAACCCACGTTAAACATCCACTTAAACAACACCCTCGCCCTATCACGCACAGCCGAAAAGTTCTTTATTGACGGCTTATTCAATAAAACAAAATTGTTTGAATCGACACTTCAGAGGTGATATTACATCGCCAATAGACTATGTTCAGTCTCGATCAGTATTCATATTGCTGCACGCGGCAGTCGATACCGCGTACGACACAAGGAGTCAGAAAATGCCTGATAAAACAACGCGTCTCACAATTCTTATTGACTCTTCGACCAAGCAAAAGCTGGAGATCCTGTCTGAAGAAACAGACCTGACCATCTCTCAAGTCATCCGAAAACTAATAAGAGACCACCTGCATCAGTATGAGAACAAAACGATTAACTTGCCGAGCAACCGGGAAAAGTTAGATTCGTCAACTCATGCTTAATATATAAATAGGACTAATACTTTAGCATTAACTCATTAATACTCTTTACACGGGTTATTAGTGTCACTTACTTAAAAGACTATTTTTCAGGTTGAACCAGGAATGCCCCATATCATTGGGGCACCCGTGGTGGCAGTACAATTCCCTACCGCTCACGCAGCGCCTCGCGCGCGCGATTCATTGGCTTGATCAAGTAGTCGAGCACGGTTTTGCGCCCGGTCTTGATGTCAACCGAGGCGATCATCCCCGGCACGATCGAGAACGTTTTCCCGGCCTTGTTCTTCAACACATCGGCATCGGTACGAATAAACACGCGGTAGTAGAAGACCTCGGGTTTGGCTTCGTCCTGAATCGTGTCCGGGGAGATGGTCACGACTTTGCCGTCCATTCCGCCGTAGATCGAGTAGTCGTAGGCGGTGATTTTGACCTTGGCCACCTGGTCCGGGTGGATAAAGGCGATATCACGAGGCGAGATGCGCGCTTCGATGAGTAGCTGTTCATCCATCGGCACGATTTGCATCAGGCGGCCGTTGGGCGGGATGACGCCGCCGATGGTCGTTACCTCGATGTCTTTGACGATGCCGCGGACCGGCGAGCGCAAGGTCAGGCGGGTCACGGAGTCGGAGCGCCCGCGCATTACCGACGACAGGGTCTCGACGTCGGCGTTGGCTTTGGCCATCTCCTCTCCGGCGTGCACCATGTATTCAGAGCGCGCCTGGGTCAGTTTTAACTCCAGCTCGGCCTTCTGACGCTTCAGGCGCAGCACTTCGACGTTGCTGGCCGCGCCGACCTTGGCCAGGTTTTCGGTAATTTCAAGCTCGCTGCGCACCAGCGCCAACGAAGAGCGCACCCCCGCCAGCGATTCATCCAGGCCCTTGCGCCGCGTGGTGTACAAGTCGGTTTCAGCGCGGATCAAGGCCGGGTAGCCCTGCAATTCATCGGGGAACACCAGCGGTTTGCTGTTCACTTCGGCCTGCAAACGCACCACGCTGGCCAGGGCTGCCCGGTACTTGGCCGCACTTTCATCGAAGTTGGATTCACTTTTGGTCGGGTCGAGCTTGGCCAGGGTTTGCCCGCTCGCCACGATATCGCCCTCGCTGACGTTCAATTCGGTGACGATCCCGCCTTCCAGTGACTGAATAATCTGCTCGCGGGAGGTCGGAATGACCTTGCCGGTACCGTTCGACACTTCGTCGACTTCAAAAAAGTAAGCCCAGACGCCAAATGCGATCAGCATGAGGCACACGTAGCCGACCACCCGTGTTGCCCGCACCACGGTGCTGTCGTCAACGCCATCGTGATACGGCCGGGTGTTGTCGTCTTCGCTGGCCAGCAGCGGGATTTTCTTAGGCCCTTTTGGCCCGTTGGACGTTTTATTGTTCATGTGAAGGTCCTTGAGCGCGACGCTATCCGTGGCTGCGGGTTCATTGCGCGGCTTTCTGTGGTTTGGACAGTCGTGCTATCGCATTGTCTTTGCTGTCATCGACGACGATCCGCCCGTTGTCCACGACAATGATCCTGTTGACCAGGCTCAAGACGCTCATCCGGTGGGTGGCAATGATCAAGGTGCGATGACCGGCCCACTTGCTCAGGTTCTGGATCAGGTTGCGCTCGCTCGCTTCATCCAAAGACGCCGTGGGTTCGTCCAGCAGGACGATATGCGGCTGGCGAATAAACAGACGCGACAGCAACAAGGCCTGGCGCTGCCCGCCCGAAAGCCCCAAGCCGCCCTCAAGGATCAAATGGTCCATGCCATCGGCAAATTTGCTGACGAACTCTGCGGCGCCGGTCAGCGCCAGCGCGTTAAGGATTTCGCTGTCGGTGGCGTGAGGCGCGCCGAGGATCAAGTTGTCGCGCAGGGTGCCGTGAAACAGCCGGGAGTTTTGTGTGAGCAGCCCGACGTCGCGGCGCACGTCCGCCGGGTCGATGTGCCCTAGGGCAACGCCGTCCAGGCTGATGCTGCCCTCCTTCAGATCGAGCATCCCGGCCAGGGCCTGAAGCAATGTCGATTTGCCCGCACCATTGCGCCCCAGCACGGCGATACGTTCACCCGGCTGGATCTTCAGATCCTCCACAATCAACGCGGGTGCAGGAGAATCGCTGGAGTACTGAAACGCCGCCTGATTGAGCACATAATCGCCGCGCACCACGGGCAAATGCACCCGCTTGCTGCCATCAGCATGATCCACCGGCAACTGCATGATCTGGTTGAGGCTTTGCAGGGCAACTTTGGCTTGCTGCCAGCGCGTCAGCACGTGGGTGAGCTGCGCCATAGGCGCCATCATGCGGGACGACAGAATCGACGCAGCCACCAGGCTGCCGGTGGTCATGTCGCTGGCCATGACCATCGGCGCACCGAACACCACGACCACGGCAAATACCGAGCCCTGCACCGTGTTGCTCCAGGACACCAACGAGTTGGTCAGCATGCGCAACCGCAAGTTGGCATCGGCGCAACTGGCGTTGTAGTGGTTCCACTGCTGCTGAAAACGCTGCTCGGCTTGCAGCGACTTGATATCGTCCAAGCCCTGGATCGTCTCTACCAGCATGGCGCTGCGCAACGAGCTTTCGCGCATCGACTCATTGGCCATACGCGCCAGTTTCTTTTGTGACATCAGGCCCGGCACCACCATCAACACCACCGCGAGGATGGGGATCGCCACCAAGGGCCCGGCGATAAACCAGAAGATCACCAAAAACAGCAAAAAGAACGGTAAATCTGCCAACGCCGTGGCGGTGCTGGAGGTGATCAGGTCGCGCACCTGTTCCAGTTCTTTGATCTGCGAAATAAACGAGCCGGTGGACTTGGGCCGCACGCTGTTGCGCAGGCGGATGGCGTGGCCGAACACCAAATCAGACACGCGCAGGTCGGCACGTTTGCCGAGCATGTCGGTAATGCGTACGCGGGTCAGGCGCATCATCAAATCGAACACCAGCGCCAGCACCACGCCGCCAAACAGCACGTACAAGGTGGGCATCGACTCGGCCGGAATCACCCGATCGTACACCTGCATCGAGAACAGCACCCCGGCCAGCCCCAGCACGCTGGTGACCAGCGACGCCAACATCACGTAGCTGTACGGGCGCAAGTCCCTCAGCACGATGTTTCGGAACCAGTCCTTCTCGTAGGTTTTTATATAGTCATCGATCCGCGCATCGCGCACCGCACGCATAGGGCGCAGCACCACGATTTTGCTCGCGTGCGCGATCAACTCCTGACGCGAAATGCGGCTTTGCAAACCCGCGTCACCGCTGTAGGTGATGCCCAAATCATCATCGTCGCCCAGGGTTTGCAAGACACCGACCTGCCCATCATCAAACTGCAGCACCAACGGCATTTGCCGCTGCATAAGGGTGGTCGCGGTGAAGTCGACAATCACACAGTTGAGCCCCGCCTGGCGCGCCATCAGCCGCACCACTTCCTCGACGGTCTTGCCTTCGGTCCATTGCACGGCGAGGCGCACGCTTTGTGCGGAACACTCCAGCCGATAGTGCCGGGCAACGAGCAGGACCGCATCCAGCCACACTTCATAATCCAGCGGAGAGGAGTGGTTCGGCGCCGTTTCAGCGGGTTGTTCGGCGGCTTGCGTGTCGGCCTCAAGCATCACGGTATCGTTCATGGTCGAATCTCCACGCCTTGGATCGAGCTGTTATCCAGATGGAAGGCTGTGCGCAATCCGCCGGTGTTGTAGAGGCAATCAATCTTCAGGCGGCGCAGGTCGGACGCGGTGTTTTCACGGTCCATGCGCGCCTGGTGGATTTCCTGCTCGGCATTGAGTAAATCAAGCAGCGGCCGGGTCCCCAGCTCCAGGTATTGCTGGCGATACAGGTCGCGGGTTTCAGAGATGCTGCGCTCACGAAAATCCAGGGTCGAAAGACGCTGGGTGAGGCTGGAGATTTGATCCCGCGCCTCCAGCAGCCCTTGGCGCACTGAAAGCCGTGCGGCGTCGTTTGCGTATTGCGCCGTGCGCAGGGCTTGTTCAGCGGAGGCTTTGCGGGCGTTGATCGCACCGCCCTGATAGATCGGCATTTTCACGTTCAGAAACACCCCGTAGCGTGTTCTGTCGCGGCCGTTTTGAACGTTGTTGTCGTTGCTGTCCAGGTACTGGGTCAGTTCCGGATCCAGCGACAACGTGGGCAACGCTTCAGCCCGGGCATTGGCGATTTGCGCCACGGCATCAACCTGCTGCGCCTGGGCGATCAACAACGAAGGAGTCACGGCTTCATCGGGCACCACGCCCTGGCAGGAATGCTCCAGGCTGTCCGGAAACCCCGGCGTGACGCTGACCGGCGCCTGCGAGCCAAGCAAGCTGCTCAATGCCCCGCGCCAGCGGTTAAATTGCGCCGTGAATTGCAGCTGCGTCGCCATCGCCGCTTCGACCCGTGAGCGCGCCTGAATCAAGTCAGAACGCGTACTGGCGCCCATGTCGCTGCGTTTTTGCGCCAGGTCGGCAATCGCTGCCAGGCCATCCACTTGCTCGCGGGCCAGCCTCTGCAAGGTTTGCGCGCGCTGTAACTCAATTACAGAGAACGAGGTTTCCCGGGTCACCTGATCGACCGCCAGCAACACCGCCGCCTGGCTGCCGTTGACGCGGGCAAGGGCGCTGTCGACGGTGCTCGACACCTTGCCAAAGTCATACAGCATCTGTGACATCGACAAGGTAAACGCCTGGCTTTCGCCGCTGCCGTTCAAGCCACTGTCATAGCCCGAGCGCAACCCGCCGCTGATTTGCGGGTAGTAACCGGAACGGGCAATGGTCACGTTCTGTTGTTGCTGATACAGCTTGCCGATCGACTCGGCGATAGCCGGGTGCCACGCCACGACCATTTGTACCGCGCGGGTCAGGTCGAGGGTGCCCGGAACTACTCGTTGCGGGGGGATCGGCGCACTGACGCCCATTGGCCCTCCCGGTAAATTCGTGCCCAATTGACTCGGGCTGATGGTGCTGACGCTTTCGGCGTCGTCATACATCGATTTGGCCATGACCCGTTCAAGTAACAGCGGGGTTAACGCAACGGCACAAACCACAACCGACAACTGTTTAACCAGCGTTCTATGCCTCAAATCCAGCCCCCAGATGAGTGTTGACCTGTAATAAAGGCGCACTCAGCGAAACAGCATTGGGGTATCACATGCACGCCCTGGCTCAGGTGTGCACGCAACAATGGATCGTTACTCGCAGCCCGCAACGATCCATCATTGCAATACCGTTAGTACACAAAACCGGGCCTTTGAAGGCCCGGCGCAAACGTTGTGGGTTAAACCACGCTGATTCCGTTCTGCACCCACAGTTGGTGGGTTTTATCTTCCTCGCTAGTGTAGATCACGTATTCAAGACCGTTCTCAACCTGAGCCACTCCCGATGACCAATTGCCGGTCAAATGCACACTGTCGTGGTCATCGCCCTGAATCACCAACCGGTCCCCTTCAGGCCCGGTGATGGACACCAGATCTTCGAGGCTCAGTGTCAGGTCAACAGCGCTGACGTGGTTGAGGTCGATGGCATCGATGCCGCTGACCTTGCCAATCAGGCTCGCCAGATTGATCGCGGCATCGCCCCCTTCCCACAGCAACCCATCAATCCCGGCAACGTTGTCGACGTGGGTGAAATCGGTGTCGGCAACCACGGCATGATCCCCGTGTTCACCCGTGGCATGCCCGTCGGTTGCAGCCACGTGGTCGACGGCGGCGACATGTTCCTCCACGGCCAGCGCGGCGAACGATGTAGCGGTCTTGGCCGGTGCGCCCGGGTTGGCGTCGTCCCAGACCTGAGGACGGTCTGGAGAGTCGAGACGGATGTACAGCTCAGCCGTGTCGGAATTGCCTGTTGGCGAGGTGAGTTTGTAGGTGAAGTGATCCACCTGCCCCACGTTGCTCGCCGTCAGACCGGCATTCGGCGTGTAGGTGTATTTACCATCGGCGAACAGGGTCAACGTTCCGTATGCCCCCGCAACCACCTTGCCCTCGCCCCCGGCATTCACGAACACGCCTTTGTCCAGCACACTGATCACCGTGAGCACAGAACCCAGCTTGTCGGGGCCGGTCAAGGTACTGGACAGCACACTTCCGGTGGCCGGGGTGACCGTACCCACAACAAACTTGTCCAGGTAAGTGGGCGTGAATTTCTGCTCGATGGACACTTTAGTGCCCAGTGAAAGTAAGATGCTGGTCGACGCTGTTACCCGATAAGTGCCCTCACCCAGGTCTTTAAAGGTATGGGATGTAGCTGAGAAGCTCTGTTGTGGTACTGCAGCCCACGCCCCGTTGATGAATTTTTCCAGGGTCAAGGTTGTGCCACCCAACCCCTGCGATCCCGACGAGAATTTCGCAGTAACCGCAATATCGCCCTTGGTATTGGCCTCGATGACGATGGCTCCACCGGCACCGGTTCCTGATCCAGTCAAAGAGATGCCTACTGCCTTCAAATCATAGCCAAAGCCCTGCAACGAAACCTGTGGCCCGACTTCAGGCGACAACTGTATCGCTACAGAACCCACGTCATCATTAGCAACCGGAACGATAACGCCGGGGGCCGAAGGGTCGGTTGTGCTCCACGTGAAATTGGAGTCTGCGCTATCAATGCGCACATACAAGTTGGCTGTTGAGGAGCCCGCCGCATTGACCAGGTGATACTCAAACGAATCAACCTTGCCAAGATTGGCCGCATTGCCATTCGCCACGTACGAGTAATTGCCGTTGGCAAAGATCGTCAGTTGACCATATTGGCCCTGCAACACGGTCCCGGGCCCGGTCGGGATGTCCGCATCGACAAGCTTGCCGTCGACCATAACCTGAACCTTCGCAGGCCCGGCCGTGCCCGTAACGTCGGTTTTGCCATCAAAGCCCAGGTCGGTGATCACGTTACCTTTGATCGCTGGCCCGGCGTCAGCCGTGAAATCGGTGAGGCTTTGCTCGGTGACACTCAGCTTGGCCGTTGCACTGGACAACACCTTGACCAACGCCAGATCAAGCTCGAACGTGAAGCGATAATTTCCAGCAGACAGGCCTGTAACTTTCCCGCTGCCACTGGTCCCGAATATCCCTAGCAAATCGAGTAAACCGCTCCCCAGGGAACCCTGCTGTACCGGCAGCCATCCGCCCTTGCCGTCACTCACCTCAAGCGTCGCCTTAACCCCGCCCCCCAGCAATTTCAGGAAATCAGCAGAGCCCGAACTCAAGTTCAAGGTTCCGGTCGTACCACTGGCAACAGTAAAGAGCTGCGTATCTTTGACGACACCGCCAATGATAATTCCGCCTACGCTGGCCAGCGTATAGACCGTCATGTCCTTCAACCCGGTGTTGGTCGTCACCGGCTTGATCACCATCTCAGCCGTTGTCAGGTCGTTGAAGGCTTTGGGCGTCAAGGTCCCCGGCAGGCCGGGGTCAAGCGCCAGGTAGGTTGCCGGCAGAGAGATGTTCTGCGCGGCATCCTTGAGGGTGACGTTGAGGGTTTCACCGGTGCTGCGTGGCTGATTCAGGATCACCGTGAAGTTACCTTGCCCGTTGACGGTGCCCGTACCGATGGTCTGCCCCAGGTAGTCTTTAACCGTCACCTGGCTACCCGCTTCACCCTTGCCGCTGAACGTCACGCCATCTGCGTTCAATGCAAGGTCGGTCGCAATGGCCGGCGGCGTGGTGTCGCCTGCAAGCACTGGCGCAGGCACCGAAACGTTGCCGGCCTTGTCGGTCAGGGTGACGGTGAGGCTTTCACCGTTTTTATGCGGCCCAACCAACAGCGCTGTAAACGAACCGTTAGCCCCGACAAGGCCGGTACCGATTTGCACACCGGCCGCGTTTTTCACGGTAACGATGCTGCCCACCTCGCCTTTACCGGTGAGCGTCAAACCATCGAGGCTGACTTTAAGCTCAGTCGGCGCCTGCGGTGCCGTGGTATCACCCGCCAGCACAGGCGTCGGCAACGAGACGTTGCCAGCCTTGTCGGTCAGGGTGACGTTGAGGCTTTCACCATTCTTTTGTGCAGGGCTGAGGGTCGCGGTAAACGACCCGTCAGCGCCAACAGTGCCGCTGCCCACGGCCACGCCCGCCGCGTTTTTCACGGTGACGGTACTGCCCGCCTCGCCTTTACCCGTCAGGGTCAGACCATTGACGCTGACGACCAGGTTGGTTGGCGCCACTGGCGCAGTGGTGTCCCCCGCTACCACTGGGGCAGCCACAGAGACGTTGCCCGCCTTGTCAGTGAGGGTGACGTTGAGGGTCTCGCCATTTTTTTGCGGTGTTAAGAGGACGGCGGCAAAGTTGCCGTCAACCCCGACCACAACGGTACTGATTTGCTGGCCCGCCGCGTTTTTCACGATGACCGTGCTGCCCGCCTCGCCTTTACCCGTCAGCAACAAGCCATCGAGGCTGACTTTAAGATCAGTCGGTGCCGCCGGTGCGGTGGTATCACCCGCCGCCACAACCCCCGGCAAGGACACGTTGCCCGCCTTGTCGGTGAGGCTGACGTTGAGAAGCTCGCCATTCTTTTGTGCAGGGCTGAGGGTCGCAGTAAACGAACCATCTGCCCCGACTACACCGGTGCCGACTTGCGCACCGGCGGCATTTTTCACCACGACCGTGCTGCCCGCTTCGCCTTTACCCGTGAGCGACAGACCATCGGCGCTCACAGCCAAGGTGTTAGGAGCCCCCGGCGCCGTGGTGTCGCCCGCCGTCACAGTACCCGGCAAGGACACGTTGCCCGCCTTGTCAGTGAGCGTGACGTTGAGCGTCTCGCCATTTTTCTGCGGTGTTAAGAGGACGGCGGCAAAGTTGCCGTCGATGCCGACCACAACGGTGCTGATTTGCTGGCCCGCCGCGTTTTTCACGATAACCGTGCTGCCCGCCTCGCCCTTACCCGTCAGCAACAAGCCATCAAGGCTGACTTTAAGGTCAGTCGGGGCCGCCGGTGCGGTGGTATCACCCGCCGTCACAACACCCGGCAAGGACACATTGCCCGCCTTGTCGGTAAGGGTGACGTTGAGGCTCTCGCCATTCTTTTGTGCAGGGCTGAGGCTTGCGGTAAACGAACCATCCGCCCCGACGACGCCGGTGCCGATTTGCGTGCCGGCGGCGTTTTTCACGACGACCGTGCTGCCCGCCTCACCTTTACCTGTGAGCGACAGACCATCCGCGCTCACAGCCAGGGTGTTCGGAGCCGCAGGCGCCGTGGTGTCGCCCGCCGTCACAGTACCCGGCAAGGACACGTTGCCCGCCTTGTCAGTCAGCGTGACGTTGAGCGTCTCGCCATTTTTCTGCGGTGTTGCGAGGACAGCGGCAAAGTTGCCGTCGATCCCGACCACCACGGTACTGATTTGCTGGCCTGCGGCGTTTTTCACGATGACCGTGCTGCCTGCCTCGCCTTTACCCGTCAGCAGCAAACCATCGAGGCTGACTTTAAGCTCAGTCGGTGCCGCCGGTGCCGTGGTATCACCCGCCGTCACAGCACCCGCCACCGACACGTTGCCCGCCTTGTCGGTCAGGGTAACGTTTAGGTTTTCGCCATTTTTCTGTGGAGGGTTCAGGACCGCGCTAAACGAGCCATCAACCCCGACAACACCGGTGCCCACTTGCGCACCTGCGGCGTTTTTCACGGTGACGATGCTGCCCACTTCACCTTTACCCGTCAGCGCCAGGCCATCGAGGCTGACTTTAAGTTCAGTCGGCGCCGCAGGGGCGGTGGTGTCGCCTGCAATGACAGGCGTGGCCACAGACACGTTGCCCGCCTTGTCGGTCAGCGTAACGTTGAGGGTTTCGCCATTTTTTTGTGGCGAGGTGAGCACGGCGCTAAACGAGCCATCCAGCCCGACGATGCCAGTGCCAATCTGCACGCCTGCGGCGTTTTTCACGGTGACGATGCTGCCCACTTCGCCTTTACCGGTGAGTGCCAGACCATTGAGGCTCACTGCCAGATCGGTCGGCGCGGCCGGTGCCGTGGTATCGCCCGCCACCACCGGTGCCGCCACCGACACGTTGCCCGCCACATCGGTCTGGGTGACGCTGAGGGTTTCGCCATTTTTTTGTGGCAAGGTGAGGACCGCGGCAAACGAGCCATCCAGCCCGACAAGACCACCACCGATCACCACACCCGCCGCATTTTTGACCGTTACCGTTGAGCCCGGCTCGCCTTTACCGTTAAGCACCAAACCATCGACGCTCACGGACAGGTTGGTTGGCGCTGCCGGCGCCGTGGTATCACCCGCCAGCACAGGGGCTGGCAGCGAGACGTTACCGGCCTTGTCGGTCAGTGTGACGTTAAGCAACTCGCCATTTTTCTGCGGCGTGTTGAGTGTCGCACTGAACGAACCATCCGCCCCGACAACGCCAGTACCAATGGCCACGCCCGCCGCGTTTTTCACGGTGACGGTGCTGCCCGCTTCGCCCTTACCGGTCAGCGCCAGACCATCAGCGCTGACTTTAAGCTCAGTCGGGGCTGCCGGTGCCGTGGTGTCGCCCGCAATCACCGGCGTGACCACCGAGACGTTGCCCGCCTTGTCGGTGAGGGTGACGTTGAGGGTCTCGCCATTTTTTTGCGCTGGCGTGAGGACGGCGGCAAACGAGCCATCTATTCCCACCACAACGGTACTGATTTGCTGGCCTGCGGCATTTTTTACGATGACCGTACTGCCCGCCTCGCCTTTACCGGTCAGCAACAAGCCATCCAGGCTGACTTTAAGCTCGGTCGGTGCCGCCGGTGCCGTGGTGTCGCCCGCCACAACCGGGGTCGGCAGCGAGACATTGCCCGCCTTGTCGGTGAGGGTGACGTTGAGGCTCTCGCCATTTTTTTGTGCCGGGCTAAGGGTCGCGGTCAGCGAGCCATCAGCTCCCACGGTGCCGGTACCGACTTGCACACCCGCCGCGTTTTTAACCGTGACGGTGCTGCCTGCTTCGCCTTTACCGGTCAGGGTCAAGCCATCAGCGCTGACGTTAAGCTCCGTTGGCGCCGCCGGAGCCGTGGTATCGCCCGCCACAACCGGGGTGGCCACCGAGACGTTGCCCGCCTTGTCGGTGAGGGTGACGTTGAGGGTTTCGCCATTTTTTTGCGGGGTATCGAGGATCGCGCTAAACGAGCCATCAACGCCCACCACGCCCGTACCAATGGTCACACCGGCAGCGTTTTTCACGGTGACGATGCTGCCCGCTTCACCTTTACCGGTCAGCAACAAGCCATCAAGGCTGACCGCCAGGCCGGTTGGCGCTGCCGGTGCCGTGGTGTCGCCCGCCACTACGCTGACAGACGGAGACGAAAGGTCCTGGGCATTGGTCAAGGTGACGCCAAGGGTTTCACCGTTCTTTTGCGCAGTGTCGAGGGTGACGGCAAAGTTGCCGTCCACACCCACGTTGCCCGTACCGATCACCGCGCCCGCAGCGTTTTTGATCGTCACCGACAACCCTGCTTCGCCCTTGCCACTCAGGGTCAGGCCATCCGGGCTCACCACCAGATCGGTTGGCGCTTCCGGTGCCAGCGCGCCCCCCACAATCACAGTGCCAATCGGAGATTCGTTACCCGCAGCATCCTTGAGTTGGACATCCAGGGTTTGGCCATTGCCTTGAGCCGGGACCAGCACAATCGCAAAACCGCCATCCGCCCCGACAAACCCTGTACCGACGGTTACCCCACCAAGACCTTTAACGGTCACGGCAGCACCAGGCTCGCCTTTACCCGTCAGCACCAGACCGCCAAGGCTGACTGCCAGGTTAGTCGGGGCATCCGGATTGGTGGTGTCACCGGCAGTGACCGGGGCGGCCAGCGACACGTTGCCGGCCTTGTCGGTCAGGGTGACGTTAAGCAGCTCGCCATTTTTTTGCGGCGTGTTGAGCGTCGCACTGAACGAACCATCTTCACCCACGGTGCCAGCACCCACTTGCACACCCGCAGCGTTTTTAACGATAACCGTGCTGCCCGCCTCACCTTTACCGGTCAGCGACAAGCCATCAACACTGACTTTAAGCTCGGTAGGCGCCGCCGGTGCGGTGGTATCACCCGCTACTACCGGAGTGCTCACGGACACGTTGCCCGCCTTGTCGGTGAGGGTAACGTTGAGGCTCTCGCCATTTTTTTGTGCCGGGGCCAGGACCGCGATAAACGAGCCATCCAGCCCAACGATGCCGGTGCCGACTTGCACACCTGCGGCGTTTTTCACGATGACGGTGCTGCCCGCTTCGCCTTTACCGGTCAGCGCCAGACCATCGAGGCTGACTTTAAGCTCGGTCGGCGCCGCTGGAGCCGTGGTATCACCCGCTGCCACCACACCCGGCAAGGACACGTTGCCCGCCTTGTCGGTCAAAGTGACGTTGAGGATTTCGCCATTTTTTTGCGGCGTATCGAGCGTTGCGGTTAACACGCCGTTAGCGTCAACAGTGCCGCTACCCACTTGCACGCCCAGGGCGTTTTTCACAATGACCGTGCTGCCCGCCTCGCCTTTACCGGTGAGCGACAAGCCATCAGCGCTCACTTTAAGCTCGGTCGGCGCCGCCGGTGCGGTGGTATCACCCGCTGTCACAATACCCGCCAAGGACACGTTGCCCGACTTGTCGGTCAGGGTGACGTTGAGGGTTTCGCCATTGTTTTGTGCCGGGGCCAGGATCACGGTAAACGAGCCATCAAGGCCCACGATGCCGGTGCCAACCTGCACACCCGCCGCGTTTTTAACGGTAACCGTGCTGCCCACTTCGCCTTTGCCCGTCAGCGCCAGGCCATCGACACGTACTTCAAGGTCAGTCGGCGCCGACGGTGCCGTGGTGTCGCCCGCCACAACCGGGGTCGGCAGCGAGACGTTGCCCGCCTTGTCCGTCAGGGTGACGCTAAGCAGCTCACCATTTTTCTGCGGCGTATCGAGCACTGCGCTAAACGAGCCATCAGCACCAACGGTGCCGGTGCCGACTTGCACACCCAGGGCGTTTTTCACGGTGACCGTGCTGCCCGCTTCACCTTTACCGGTCAGCGACAGGCCATCAACACTCACTTTAAGCTCAGTCGGCGCCGCCGGTGCGGTGGTGTCACCCGCAATCACCGGGGTGACTGCCGACACGTTGCCCGACTTATCGGTCAAGGTGACGTTGAGGGTTTCGCCATTTTTCTGCGGGGTATCAAGAACGGCGGTAAACGAGCCGTCAGGGCCAACGATACCGGTGCCGATTTGCACACCCGCGGCGTTTTTCACGATGACGATGCTGCCCGCTTCGCCTTTACCCGTCAGCGCCAGGCCATCGACACTCACTTTAAGGTCAGTCGGCGCTGCTGGTGCGGTGGTGTCACCGGCAATCACTGGCGTGGCTGCCGACACGTTGCCCGACTTATCGGTCAAGGTGACATTGAGGGTTTCGCCATTTTTCTGCGGGGTATCAAGGACGGCAGTAAACGAGCCGTCCGGGCCAACGGTGCCGGTGCCGACCTGCACACCCAGGGCGTTTTTCACGGTGACCGTGCTGCCCGCTTCACCTTTGCCCGTCAGCGCCAAGCCATCGACACTCACTTTAAGGTCCGTCGGCGCCGCCGGTGCGGTGGTGTCGCCCGCAATTACCGGGGTCGCCAGCGATACGTTGCCCGACTTATCGGTCAAGGTGACGTTGAGGGTTTCGCCATTTTTCTGCGGGGTATCAAGGATCGCGGTAAACGAACCATCAGGCCCAACGATAGCCGTGCCGATTTGCATACCCGCGGCGTTTTTCACGGTGACGACACTGCCTGCTTCGCCTTTGCCCGTCAGCTCCAGACCATCAACGTTGACTTTAAGCTCAGTCGGCGCTGCCGGTGCGGTGGTGTCGCCCGCAATCACCGGCGTAGTCGCCGATACGTTACCGGCCTTGTCGGTCAGGGAGACGTTGAGGGTTTCGCCATTGGTTTGCGCAGCATCGAGGGTAATGTCGAAACTGCCATCAGCGCCCACAGGACCGCTGCCTATCACTGTGCCTGCAGCGTCTTTGATCGTCACTGTGCTGCCGACTTCACCTTTACCGCTCAAGGTCAGGCCATCCACGCTCACTTTAAGCTCAGTCGGGGCTGCCGGTGCCGTCGTGTCTCCGGCTATCACAGGGGCGGCCGCTGACACGTTGCCTGCCTTGTCAGTCAGGGTAACGTTGAGGGTTTCGCCATTTTTCTGCGGTGTATCGAGGATCGCGGTGAACGAGCCGTCAGGGCCAACAATGCCGGTGCCGACTTGCACGCCCGCCGCATTTTTCACGGTGACTACGCTGCCCGCTTCACCTTTACCGGTCAGTTCCAGGCCATCGAGGCTCACTTTAAGCTCAGTCGGCGCGTCGGGTGCTGTGGTGTCACCCGCAATCACCGGGGTCGCCGTCGAGACGTTGCCCGCCTTGTCGGTCAGGGTAACGCTGAGGGTCTCGCCATTTTTCTGCGCCGTGTTGAGGGTGACGGCAAAAGTACCGTCAGCGCTGACGACACCCGTGCCGATTTGCACACCCAAGGCGTTTTTAACGGTCACCGTGCTGCCCGCCTCACCTTTACCGTCCAGGGTCAGGCCATCTGCGCTGACTTTGAGCTCGGTCGGGGCTGCAGGTGCCGTGGTGTCGCCCGCTGTCACTGGGGCAGACGCCGACACGTTACCGGCCTTGTCAGTCAGGGTGACATTGAGGGTCTCGCCATTTTTTTTCGGGGTATCGAGGATCGCAGTAAACGCGCCGTCAGCGTCAACGAGGCCAGTACCGATTTGCTCACCGGCGGCATTTTTCACAATAACAGTGCTGCCTGCTTCACCTTTACCGCTCAGGGTCAGGCCATCCGCGCTGACCGCCAGTTCAGTCGGTGCCTCTGGCGCGGTGGTATCGCCGGCGATAACAGGCGTCACCACCGACACGTTGCCGGCTTTGTCTGTCAGCGTGACGTTAAGGGTTTCGCCATTGGTTTGTGCGGTATTGAGGGTGATGGCAAAGGAGCCATCCAGCGCCACAGGTCCGCTGCCGATCACAGTGCCTGCGGCATTTTTAACGGTGACGGTTGAGCCCGGCTCACCTTTACCATTCAAGATCAGGCCATCAACGCTGACGACCAGCTCTGTCGGGGCATCAGGCGCCGTCGTATCGCCCGCCACCACGCTGACGGACGGTGAGGTCAAACCACCGACGCTGCTCAGGGTGACGCCCAGGGTTTCGCCGTTGGTTTGAGGGGTGTCCAGCGCCACGCTGAAATTACCGTCAAGGCCCACGATACCGCTGCCGATTACCGCGCCCGCTGCCGTTTTGACGGTGACGATGGCGCCAGGCTCGCCTTTGCCATCCAGTACCAGGCCATCAACGCTCACGCTCAGGTCAGTTGGCGCATCCGGTGCGACGGCATCACCGACCACCACAGGGCTGGCGGTCGAAATGTTGCCGGCCTTGTCGGTCAGGGTGACTTGAAGCGTAGAGCCATTGCTTTGGCCCGGGTCAAGAGCCACCTCAAAATTGCCGCCCGCGCCGACGACGCCCGTACCGACTTGCACGCCCGCAGCGTCTTTGACGATCACAGTGCTGCCGACTTCGCCTTTACCGGTCAGGATCAGACCATTGCCGCTCACCGCCAGGTTGGTCGGTGCATCAGGCGCTGTGGTATCGCCCGCAATCACTGGCGTGACCACCGACACATTGCCCGCCTTGTCGGTCAGGGTGACGTTGAGGGCCTCGCCATTCTTTTGCGCGCTGTCGAGGGTGATAGTGAAGCTGCCGTCAGCCGCAACCGGCCCGGTACCAATCACCGCGCCCAACGCATCTTTGACAGTGACGGTGCTGCCCGCTTCGCCTTTACCGGTCAGGGACAGACCATCAGCGCTCACTTTAAGCTCTGTCGGGGCATCAGGTGCGGTGGTATCACCCGCAGTCACTGGCGTGACCGCCGACACGTTGCCTGCTTTGTCAGTCAGGGTGACGTTGAGGGTTTCGCCATTGGTTTGAGCCGTGTCGAGCACGATGGTGAAGCTGCCGTCAGCCTCTACAGGCCCGGAACCAATCACTGTGCCCGCTGCATCTTTAACCGTCACCGTGCTGCCGACTTCACCTTTACCTGTCAGCGTCAGACCATCAACGCTGACCGCAAGCTCTGTCGGCGCATCAGGCGCGGTGGTGTCGCCCGCGATCACCGGGGTGACTGCCGACACGTTGCCCGACTTATCGGTCAAGGTGACGTTGAGGGTTTCGCCATTTTTTTGCGCCGTATCGAGGGTGATGGTGAAGCTGCCATCAGCTGCAACCGGCCCGGTGCCAATCACCGCGCCCAACGCATCTTTGACCGTGACGGTGCTGCCCGCTTCGCCTTTACCGGTCAGGGACAGACCATCAGCGCTCACTGCAAGCTCTGTTGGGGCATCAGGTGCGGTGGTATCGCCCGCGAGTACTGGCGTGACTGCCGAGACGTTGCCCGCCTTGTCGGTCAGGGTGACGTTGAGGGTTTCGCCATTGGTTTGTGCAGTGTCGAGCGCGATGGTGAAGGTTCCGTCAGCCTCTACAGGCCCGGAACCAATCACTGCGCCCGTTGCGTCTTTAACAGTGACCGTGCTGCCGACTTCACCTTTACCTGTTAGCGTCAGACCATCAACAGTGACCGCAAGCTCTGTCGGGGCATCAGGTGCCGTGGTGTCGCCCGCAATCACTGGCGTGACCGCCGAGATATTGCCCGCCTTGTCGGTCAGCGTGACGTTAAGGGTCTCGCCATTTTTTTGCGCCGAATCGAGGGTGATGGTGAAGGTGCCGTCAGCCGCAACCGGCCCGGTGCCGATCACCTCGCCCAACGCATCTTTGACCGTGACGGTGCTGCCTGCTTCGCCTTTACCGGTCAGGGACAGGCCGTCTGCGCTCACTTTAAGCTCTGTCGGTGCATCAGGTGCGGTGGTATCGCCCGCAACCACTGGCGTAACCGCCGAGATGTTGCCTGCCTTGTCAGTCAGCGTGACGTTAAGGGTTTCGCCATTGGTTTGAGCCGTGTCGAGGGCGATGGTGAAGGTGCCGTCAGCCTCTACAGGCCCAAAACCAATCACTGCGCCCGCTGCGTCTTTAACAGTGACCGTGCTGCCGACTTCACCTTTACCGCTCAGGGTCAGGCCATCAACGCTCACCGCAAGCTCTGTAGGTGCATCAGGCGCGGTGGTGTCGCCCGCGATCACTGGCGTGACCGCCGAGATATTGCCCGCCTTGTCGGTCAGAGTGACGTTAAGGGTTTCGCCATTTTTTTGCGCCGAATCGAGGGTGATGGTGAAGCTGCCATCAGCCGCTACCGGCCCGGTGCCGATCACCGCGCCCGCTGCGTCTTTCACAGTCACCGTGCTGCCCGCCTCGCCTTTACCGGTCAGCGCCAGACCATCCGCGCTCACCACCAGGTCCGTCGGGGCATCAGGCGCCGTCGTGTCGCCCGCCACCACACTGTTCGATGGCGAAGTCAGGCCGCCAGCATTGGTCAAGGTGACGCCCAGGGTTTCGCCGTTGGTTTGCGCTTTGTCGAGAGTTACTTCGAAGCTGCCATCAACACCGACAACCCCGGTGCCGATTGGCAAGCCAGCCGCATCTTTGACAGTAACGGTGCTGCCAATCTCGCCTTTACCGGTCACTGTCAGACCATCGACACTCACTGCCAGATCGGTTGGCGCATCAGGCGCTACCGCGATCCCGACCACCACTGGGGTAATCGGCGAGGTGTTGCCAGCCTTGTCGGTCAAGGTGACATCAAGAATGGCGCCATTGCCCTGCGCGTCTTTAAGGGTGACTTCAAAACTGCCATCAGCACCCACCACGCCCGTGCCAACCGATACACCGGCCGAGTCTTTGACAGTGACCGCGCTGCCGACCTCACCTTTACCGGTGAGCGTCAGACCATCCGCGCTCACGGCAATGTTGGTGGGGGCATCAGGCGCTGTGGTATCGCCCGCAATCACTGGCGTGACCGCCGAGATGTTACCCGCCTTGTCGGTCAGGGTGACGTTGAGGGTTTCGCCATTTTTTTGCGCCGTATCGAGGGCAATGGTGAAGCTGCCATCAGCCGCTACCGGCCCAGTGCCGATCACCGCGCCCAACGCATCTTTGACCGTGACGGTGCTGCCCGCTTCGCCTTTACCGGTCAGAGACAGGCCATCTGCGCTGACTTTAAGCTCTGTCGGGGCATCAGGTGCGGTGGTATCACCCGCGGTCACTGGCGTGGCCGCCGAGATGTTGCCTGCCTTGTCAGTCAGCGTGACGTTGAGGGTCTCGCCGTTGGTTTGAGCCTTATCGAGGGTGATGGTAAAGGTACCGTCAGCCTCTACCGGCCCGGTGCCAATCACTGCGCCCGCTGCGTCTTTAACCGTCACCGTGCTGCCGACTTCGCCTTTACCTGTTAGCGTCAGACCATCAACAGTGACCGCAAGCTCTGTCGGGGCATCAGGTGCCGTGGTGTCGCCCGCAATCACTGGCGTGACCGCCGAGATATTGCCCGCCTTGTCGGTCAGCGTGACGTTAAGGGTCTCGCCATTTTTTTGCGCCGAATCGAGGGTGATGGTGAAGGTGCCGTCAGCCGCAACCGGCCCGGTGCCGATCACCTCGCCCAACGCATCTTTGACCGTGACGGTGCTGCCTGCTTCGCCTTTACCGGTCAGGGACAGGCCGTCTGCGCTCACTTTAAGCTCTGTCGGTGCATCAGGTGCGGTGGTATCGCCCGCAACCACTGGCGTAACCGCCGAGATGTTGCCTGCCTTGTCAGTCAGCGTGACGTTAAGGGTTTCGCCATTGGTTTGAGCCGTGTCGAGGGCGATGGTGAAGGTGCCGTCAGCCTCTACAGGCCCAAAACCAATCACTGCGCCCGCTGCGTCTTTAACAGTGACCGTGCTGCCGACTTCACCTTTACCGCTCAGGGTCAGGCCATCAACGCTCACCGCAAGCTCTGTAGGTGCATCAGGCGCGGTGGTGTCGCCCGCGATCACTGGCGTGACCGCCGAGATATTGCCCGCCTTGTCGGTCAGAGTGACGTTAAGGGTTTCGCCATTTTTTTGCGCCGAATCGAGGGTGATGGTGAAGCTGCCATCAGCCGCTACCGGCCCGGTGCCGATCACCGCGCCCGCTGCGTCTTTCACCGTGACGGTGATGCCCGCCTCGCCTTTACCGGTCAGCGCCAGACCATCCGCGCTCACCACCAGGTCCGTCGGGGCATCAGGCGCCGTCGTGTCGCCCGCCACCACACTGTTCGATGGCGAAGTCAGGCCTCCGGCATTGGTCAAAGTGACGCCCAAGGTTTCGCCGTTGGTTTGCGCGGTGCCCAGAGCGACCGAGAAATTACCGTCAGCATCTACGACCCCGGTGCCAATCACGTTGCCCGCCGGGCCTTTCACCGTCACAGTGCTGCCAATCTCGCCTTTACCGGTCACTGTCAGACCATCTGCGCTCACCACCAGACCGGTTGGCGCCTCAGGTGCTACCGCATCACCGACCAGCACAGGCGTCGGGTCAGACACGTTGCCAGCCTTGTCGGTCAAGGTGACTTCCAGGGCGGTGCCATTACCTTGCGCGGTGTCTAGGGTGACTTCAAAACTGCCGTCAGCGCCAACAACCGCCGTACCCACGGGGTCACCGGCCGCGTTTTTAACGGTGACCGTGCTGCCCGCCTCGCCTTTACCGGTGAGGATCAGGCCGTCCGCGCTCACCGCGATATTGGTCGGCGCATCAGGAGCCGTGGTATCGCCCGCCACCACGCTGCCAACTTGCGAAACGTTGCCCGCCGCGTCGGTCAGAGTAACGTTGAGGGTTTCACCGTTGGTTTGCGCGCTGTCGAGGGTGATCGAGAAATTGCCATCAGCGTCCACAACCCCCACGCCGATTTGCCCACCGACTGCGTTTTTGACGATGACCGTGCTGTTGATTTCACCTTTACCGGTGAGGGTCAGGCCATCAGCACTGACAGCCAAATCCGTTGGCGCGGCAGGTGCGGTTGTATCGCCCGCAATCACAGGCGTAGCTGCCGAGACGTTGCCCGCCTTATCGGTCAGGGTGACGTCGAGGGTTTGGCCATTGGTCTGCGCCGCATCCAGGGTGATTTCGAAGTTACCATCAGCCCCGACAGGCCCGGAGCCAATCACCGTGCCCTCTGCGTTTTTGACCGTAACAGTGCTGCCCACTTCGCCTTTACCCGTCAGGGTCAAGCCATCCGCGTTAAGGACCAAGCCGGTTGGCGCGTCAGGTGCAGTGGTGTCGCCGGCAACCACGCTGCCCACTTGCGAGACGTTGCCCGCTTTGTCGGTCAGGGTGACGTTAAGGGTTTCGCCGTTGGTTTGAGCAGCATCCAGGATGATTTCGAAGCTGCCATCAGCCCCGACAACCCCAGCGCCGATTTGTAAGCCTTCTGCATCTTTGACGATAACGGTGCTGCCGATTTCGCCTTTACCGGTGAGGGTCAGGCCATCAGCGCTTACCGCCAGCTCAGTTGGAGCCGCCGGCGCTGTGGTGTCACCTGCAACCACACTGCCACCCGCAGAGATATTGCCTGCCGCATCGGTTTGGGTAACCGCCAGTGTTTGGCCGTTGGTTTGTGCTGGGGCAAGAGTGATTTCGAAGCTGCCGTCAGCGCCCACAGGGCCGGAGCCGATCACATTGCCTGCCGCATCTTTCACGGTGACGGTGCTGCCAACTTCGCCTTTACCGCTCAGGGTCAAGCCATCTGCGCTAACACCCAAGCCGGTCGGGGCTTCAGGGGCAGTGGTGTCGCCTGCTATCACGCTGCCAACTTGCGAGATATTGCCCGCTTTGTCGGTCAGGGTGACGTTAATGGTTTGCCCGTTGGTTTGCGCGCTGTCGAGGATGATCGAGAAATTACCCTCAGCGTCCACAACGCCTGCGCCGATTTGTAAGCCAGCCGCGTCTTTGACGATAACCGTGCTGCCCGCCTCGCCTTTACCCGTCAGCGCCAGACCATCGTCGCTAACGGCCAAATTAGTTGGTGCTTCAGGAGCAGTGGTGTCGCCTGCAATCACGCTGATCGATGGCGAAGTCAGGCCACCGGCATTGGTCAAAGTGACGCCCAGGGTTTCGCCGTTGGTTTGTGCTTTGTCGAGCGTTATTTCGAAACTGCCATCAGCACCGACAACCCCGGTGCCGATTGGCAAGCCAGCCGCATCTTTGACGATTACGGTGCTGCCAACCTCGCCTTTACCGGTCACTGTCAGGCCATCTGCGCTAACAACCAGACCGGTAGGCGCCTCAGGCGCAACCGCTTCGCCCACAACTACCGGCGTCGCCGTCGAGATGTTGCCGGCCTTGTCAGTCAAGGTCACTTCAAGGGTGGTGCCATTGCCTTGGGCTGCGTCGAGGGTGACTTCGAAACTGCCATCAGTCCCCACAACCGCCGTACCGACTTGCTCCCCGTCGGCGTTTTTAACGATAACCGTGCTGCCCGCTTCACCTTTACCGGTGAGAATCATGCCATCGGCGCTGACTGCGATATTGGTTGGCGCATCGGGAGCCGTGGTGTCGCCTGCTACCACGCTACCGACTTGCGAGATGTTGCCCGCTTTGTCGGTCAGGGTGACGCCCAGGGTTTCGCCGTTGGTTTGTGCTTTGTCGAGAATGATGGAGAAATTGCCTTCCGCATCCACAACGCCGTTGCCGATCTCCAAACCTGCCGCGTCTTTGACGATAACGGTGCTACCGATTTCGCCTTTACCGGTCAAGGTCAGGCCATCTGCGCTTACCGTCAGGTCAATTGGAGCCGCTGGCGCGGTGGTATCGCCTGCAACCACGCTGCCACCCTCAGAGACATTGCCAGCCGCATCGGTTTGAGTGACAGCCAGTGTTTCGCCGTTGGTTTGTGCTGGAGCAAGAGTGATTTCGAAGCTGCCGTCAGCGGCGACTGGACCGGAGCCGATCACGTTGCCCGCTGCATCTTTCACCGTGACGGTGCTGCCCACTTCGCCTTTGCCGGTCAGGGTCAGGCCATCAGCGCTAACACCCAAGCCGGTCGGGGCTTCAGGGGCAGTGGTGTCGCCCGCGACCACGCTGCCCACTTGCGAGATGTTGCCCGCTTTGTCGGTCAGGGTGACGTTGAGGGTTTCGCCATTGGTTTGAGCTGTTTCGAGGGTGATCGAGAAGGTGCCATCTGCACCGACTGTCCCAGTGCCAATCACGTTGCCCGCTGGATCTTTAATGGTGACGGTGGAACCCGGCTCGCCTTTACCCGTCAGCGCCAAACCATCGTCGCTAACGGCCAAATTAGTCGGTGCGTCAGGCGCAGTAGTATCGCCTGCAACCACGCTGATTGATGGCGAGGTCAGGCCACCAGGGCTGGTCAGGGTCACACCCAAGGTTTCACCGTTGGTTTGTGCGGTGCCCAGGGTCACATCAAAGTTGCCGTCATTTCCAACAGTGCCGGTGCCGATCACATTGCCCGCAGAGTCTTTGATCGTCACGGTAGAACCAGGCTCGCCTTTACCCGTCACCGACAGGCCATCAGCGCTAACAACCAGACCGGTTGGCGCCTCAGGCGCAACCGCTTCACCCACAACTACCGGCGTCGCCGTCGATACGTTGCCGGCCTTGTCAGTCAGGGTCACTTCAAGGGTGGTGCCATTGCCTTGAGCGGCGTCGAGGGTGACTTCAAAACTGCCGTCAGCCCCAACAACCGTCGTACCGACTTGCTCACCGTCGGCGTTTTTAACAATAACCGTGCTGCCCGCCTCGCCTTTACCGGTGAGGGTCAAACCATCGGCGCTGACTGCGATATTGGTTGGCGCATCGGGGGCCGTGGTGTCACCCGCTACCACGCTGCCAGCTTGAGAAACGTTGCCCGCCTTGTCGGTCAGGGTGACGTTGAGGGTTTCGCCGTTGGTTTGAGCTGTTTCGAGGGTGATCGAGAAGGTGCCATCTGCACCGACTGTCCCAGTGCCAATAACGTTGCCTGCCGGATCTTTGATGGTAATGGTGGAACCCGGCTCGCCTTTACCCGTCAACGCCAGACCATCGTCGCTAACGGCCAAATTAGTTGGTGCGTCAGGCGCAGTAGTATCGCCTGCAACCACGCTGATCGATGGCGAGGTCAGGCCGCCAGGGCTGGTCAGGGTTACGCCCAGAGTTTCACCGTTGGTTTGTGCGGTGCCCAGGGTCACATCAAAGTTGCCGTCATCACCGACGGTGCCGGTGCCGATCACATTGCCCGCAGAGTCTTTGATCGTCACGGTGGAGCCCGGCTCGCCTTTACCGGTTACCGACAGGCCATCAGCGCTGACAACAAGCCCGGTAGGCGCCTCAGGCGCAACCGCTTCACCGACAACTACTGGCGTCGCCGTCGAGATGTTGCCGGCCTTGTCAGTCAAGGTCACTTCAAGGGTGGTGCCATTGCCTTGAGCGGCGTCCAGGGTGACTTCGAAGCTGCCATCAGCCCCGACAACCGCAGTGCCGACTTGCTCACCGTCGGCGTTTTTAACAATAACCGTGCTGCCCGCCTCGCCTTTACCGGTGAGGGTCAGGCCATCGGCGCTTACAGCGATATTGGTTGGAGCATCTGGCGCGGTGGTGTCACCCGCTACCACGCTGCCAGCTTGCGAGATGTTACCCGCCTTGTCGGTCAGGGTGACGTTGAGGGTTTCGCCGTTGGTTTGAGCTTTTTCGAGGGTGATCGAGAAGGTGCCGTCTGCACTGACTGCCCCAGTGCCGATCACGTTGCCCGCTGGATCTTTGATAGTGACGGTGGAGCCCGGCTCACCTTTACCACTCAGCACCAGACCATCGTCGCTCACAGCCAGATTGGTCGGTGCGTCAGGCGCAGTCGTATCGCCCGCGATCACGCTGATCGATGGCGAGGTCAGGCCACCAGGGTTGGTCAGGGTCACACCCAAGGTTTCACCGTTGGTTTGTGCGGTGCCCAGGGTCACGTCAAAGTTGCCGTCATCACCGACGGTGCCGGTGCCGATCACATTGCCCGCAGAGTCTTTGATCGTCACGGTGGAGCCCCGCTCGCCTTTACCGGTTACCGACAGGCCATCAGCGCTGACAACAAGCCCGGTAGGCGCCTCAGGGGCAACCGCTTCGCCCACAACTACCGGCGTCGCCGTCGATACGTTGCCCGCCTTGTCAGTCAAGGTGACTTCAAGGGTGGTGCCATTGCCTTGGGCTGCGTCGAGGGTGACTTCGAAGCTGCCGTCAGCCCCCACGACCGCCGTACCGACTTGCTCGCCGTCGGCGTTTTTAACGATAACTGTGCTGCCCGCCTCGCCTTTACCGGTGAGGGTAAGGCCGTCGGGGCTCACAGCCAGATTGGTTGGTGCATCAGGCGCGGTAGTGTCGGTGTACACAACGCTGCTGACGGGCGATACCTGGCCTTTGCTGTCAGTCAACGTGACATCCACGCTGGCGCCGCTGGTCAGGGCCGTGTCGAAGGACAGGTTGAAATTGCCATCGGCATCCACCGTCCCGCTGCCGATAATATTGCCCGCCGCATCCTTGACCGTAATCTTGTTATTGGCCTGCCCCTTGCCGCTGATCGAGAGGCCGTTCTGGCTGACGACCAAGTCAGTGGCCGCGAGCGGTTGGCCTCCTGAGCCCAAATCGGTGTCAGTCACAATAAATTTGCCTGGCAACGATTCGTTCTGAGCCGCGTCAGTCAGTGTGGTGTTCAACTGCTGACCCACGCTTTGCGGTGAGGTCAGTGTGATCAAGAAATTACCGTCGGCACCGACTGTGCCGCTGCCCACCACATTGTTGGCGGAGTCTTTGACCGTGACGTGGGAACCCGGCTCACCTTTACCGCTGAATGTCACACCGTCTGTGGCCAAAAACAGGCTGGTGGGTGCATCAGGAGCGGTGGTGTCAGGCGCAACTACGTTGCCGACCGGCGACTGATTGCCCGCCGGGTCGGTCAAGGTGACGTCGAGGTTTTGGCCGTTGTTTTGCGGGGTGCCGAGGGTAATGTCGAAGTTGCCATCAGCCCCTACGGTGCCCGAGCCGATCACATTGCCCGCAGAATCTTTAACCGTCACCGTCGAGCCAGGCTCGCCCTTGCCGCTGATGGTTTGGCCATTCGGGCTGACCGTGAGGCCGGTCGGGGTTTCTGGAGCGGTGGTGTCTGGCGCCACCACGCTACCGGCCGGCGACTGGTTGCCTGACGGGTCGGTCAAGGTCACATCGAGTTTTTCGCCGTTGGTCTTGGAGGAGTCCAAAGGCACCTTGAAATTGCCATCAGCCCCGACCGTGCCGGTGCCGACTACGTTACCGGCCGCATCCTTGACCGTCACTTTGGAACCGGCCTCGCCCTTGCCGATGACGCTCAGGCCGTCGTTGCTCACCGAAATACCGGTTGGGGCACCGGGCGCGGTGGTATCGCCATCACCGCCATGATGGCCGCCACCACCACCGCCACCACTCAGCGCGGCCGCCGCGCCACCTACCGCCAGAAGGCCAAGCCCCCACAGGACCCAGTCAGGAATGTCTGCACTGCCGCCAGCCGCGGCCAGCGTCAGGTCATCAAGGCTGGAAATCTGGGTGAAGGTAAAGCCGGAGTAAGGTGAAGAATACTGACCCAGGAGCAGCGTTCCATTACTGCCCTCCAGCACCAGTTGGTTAGTGGCTCCGTCGCTGCCCGTCACAAAGAAGTTCTGGATCGTAACGGTCTCACCGGACTTGAGAGTAATAACCAGATTATTGCCGGACTGTTGATAAGACTGAACACTCTCCTGGCCGAAGGGCAGTTTTACAATGCTCGTACCTTTAAGGCTGAGCGAACCCAACGCCTGTTCCGATTTAGCCCCTGATGCCTTGTCAACAATCACAATATTCTTCATCTCACACCTACTTTATTCATCCGATAAATAAAGGGACTCGCCACTGCACTAAATGCAGGGCGCAAGTATCCCCGGCGGCGCAATTAACAACCGTTATTCGATAATGGGGTCGTGCTATTGAACGACTACTTGGTGTTCAGGCTTCAGCCCACGCCTGTTTCGTCACGTCCATTCAAACGCCTTGCTCTGCCACTGCCAAACACCGCCAGCGGGCGATGAAGCGCTGAGTCCAAGGCTGAAAAGGTCTGTGAAATACGAAGGGAAACGACAGGGCAAACGCTGGCGACCGGGCTTTGTGCCGGGCCGGGCTGGCCGCGAGAAGGCAGGTTCTCGATTGACAGCAGCAGGACATACGCTCTACGAATCCATTCGTTAACCATGGTGAACACACCCAGACAACGCGTAATGATTAAAACCGTCAGGTGGACGACTTCCAAGTTCTATGCCGATACAGCTCTGGCAATGCAGGGACAATACTAGCCATACAGCCGACAATTTCAAAACAGACTAATTCCCTCTTTTGCACCCGATGAGTGCACGCACATTCAACATGTATTTAATCACCCGCCATTGACAATCCATGTCACATCAACGCACACGGCATGATAATGAAACGCACAACAGGTGATAACGGAACACGCACTCAATAAGTTATTCAGACTTTTTTATTTTTTTATAAAAAAATAAAAAACAATGGAGTTATAACTTTAGTATGAATGTGCCGCATTATCCGTGAGTCTTCATAAAATCAATAAACACGCGAACTTTCGGGGGCAGATGACGGGTGTCGGGGTACAACGCATAGATGCCCTGGCGCGTGAGTTGCCAGCCGGGCAGCAGATGCACCAGCCTGCCGGCCTGCAAATCGTCCTCGATCAGCCAGTCCGGCAAAATCGCCACGCCCTGCCCGGTCAAGGCAAACGCCTGCAGCACCGATGAATTGTCGGCCTTGATCCGCGCATTGGCCGGGTTGGGTTGATAAGGCCGGACGCTGCCGCTGCTCAACTCGGTAATGCTCAATTCACCGACCCGGCCATGTTCCAGCCAGGGTGCTTGCTCAAGGGCTTGCACGCTGTTGATCGGCGCCAGGCTGGCAACAAAGCCCGGCGAGGCCACCGGCAGAATCTCAAAGGTGCGCAACTGCACGGCGCGATGGCTGGAGTCGAGCACGCGGCCCAGCCGCAGGGCGACGTCAAAACGCTCTGAGATCAGGTCTGCATGGGTCGAAGAGGTCGATAGATGCACGTTCAGTTCAGGGTGCCGGGCGCGAAACAGCTCCAGCGCAGGCACCACTTTGGCCAACGCGTACTCCACCGTGGTAGTGATGCGCAGCGTGCCCTTGAGTTCGGTGTGTTCACTGCGCGCCTCGTCAATCGCCAGCCGCGCTTCTTCGAGCATGCTCAGGCAGCGTACATAAAAACGTTCGCCCGCCTCGGTCAGCGCCAGCCGCCGGGTGTTGCGAATGAGCAACGTCACCCCGAGTTCAGCCTCCAGGCGTTTGATGTTGAAGCTGACCACGGCCCGGGTCTGGCCCAGTAAATCGGCGGCTGCGGTCAATGAGCCGGCTTCGACCACGGCTTTGAAGGTGTCGAATCGATCGAGGCTGACCATGTTTAAACCCACTGATTGTCAAAATATTTTTGACAATCTAGCAGGGCGCAGACCGTTTCTCTAAAGGAAAAAGCGACTTACTGTGCAGGCTCTTTCAAGGAGCCCCACATGGCTTATCGCAACAAACTCGCGCTGATCTATGTGCTCGGCTTTGCCCTGGACCTGGTCAACATGTTCGCCGCATCGATTGCCTACCCGCAGATCGGCCAGATGCTGCACGCTTCGGTCAATCAACTGGCCTGGATCGGCAATGCCTACATGCTCGGCCTCACGCTGATCATTTTGCCCAGCGTGTGGCTGGCCTCGGTGTTTGGCGAGAAGCGCCTGATCCTCGCTTCGCTGCTGGTGTTCAGTGTCGCGTCGTGGTGTGTCGCTCAAGCCGGTTCAATCGAGGCACTGATCGGCTGGCGCTTGCTCCAGGGCCTGGGCGGCGGGCTGTTGATCCCGGTCGGCCAGGCCATGGTCTACCGGCATTTTCCGGTGCGTGAACGGGCGCGTCTGACATCAGTGATTCTATTGGTCGCGCTGCTGGTACCGGCGCTGTCACCGGCATTGGGCGGTTGGGTCGTGGAGTACGGGTCATGGCGTGGGGTGTTCTACGCCAACCTGCCGCTGGCGTTGCTGGCCCTGGTGCTGGCGGGGGTATGGATCAAAGCCGAACCACGCCCCACCGAGCGTCCGGCACTCAACCTCAACAGCCTGGCAACCGGCGCCCGCAGCATGGGCGGCTTGCTGAAAAGCCCGCTGCTGCGCGTCGCCATGCTGATGTACCTGTGTGTGGCGGGGATTTTTATCGGCACCCAACTGGTGAGTATTTTGTATTTGCACCAGTTGGGCTTGAGCCCTGCGCAGACCGGCGCCTTGATGCTGCCGTGGGCGCTGGCTTCAGCACTGGGCATTATGTTGAGCCGTTATCAATTCAACCAACTGGGGCCCAAACCCTTAATGCTGCTGGGCATGGGTGCCCAAGCGCTGGGCATTGGTTTGTTGATTCAAGTGGACAGTTCACAGGTGTGGCTGGCGATACCCCTGTACGCACTGATGGGGTTTGGCGGCAGCCTGTGCAGCAGCACCGCGCAAAACACCGCGTTTATCGACATCAGGCCCGAACGCATGGGGTACGCCAGCGCGCTGTGGAATATCAACCGTCAGTTGAGTTTTTTGCTTGGCCCGGCGCTGATGATGGCGTTGTTCGCCGCCTTGAGCACAATCACCTCGACGCCCCACGCCTTTGCCCTATGCTTTGCCATCGGTTGCGTATTAACCCTGGCGCCGCTTATCCCCGTGTTACGCCTCAATACACCCCACGTGCTGGCCTTGCTGGCGCCCTGACCTGGAAACCGTGATGACTGATTATTCAAGCTACTTCGACCTTGTAACCGAAACCCACGTTGAGATTGAAGGCTGGTTTTCCGGTCTGGAACCGGGCGTGTTGCCGGTGCTGCTCGCCCGCTTCTCAGCACAGTTTTCGATGATCACCCCGACCGGCAAAGTGCTGGATGCCAACGGTGTCGAAACGCTGTTTGAGCAACTGCGCGGGGCCCGCCCGGGGTTAAAAATCACCCTCAGCGAATTCCAGGGCATCGCCTTGCACGCAGAAGGCGCGGTGGTCAGCTACCGGGAGCTGCAAGAAGAACACAACGGCACCCGCACCGACCGCCGGGCCACCGTGGTGTTTGAGCGCGACGCCAGTGGCAAGGTGCTGTGGCGTCATTTGCATGAGACGTTTAGCGCGGGTTAAGCCGGTATTTACCCTATTGCCAAAACCTGTAGGAGCGAGCTTGTCTCGCGATCTTTTGATCTATTGCTCGCAGATAGCCATTCCGGCGTTTAAAGCCTTTTGGTTAAAAATCAAAAGATCGCGAGACAAGCTCGCTC
>NZ_JASCPQ010000065.1:0-32156 GCF_029959305.1 Pseudomonas sp. PS01297 | reverse complement strand
CGATACAGACAAGGCGGTGTCATTGACGTCCGCGTGTGCCCTATCGCGAGCAAGCCCGCTCCCACCAAAAGAGTGAAGCCGTTACAACCCGCGTTCAGCCAACCGCGCAGCCAATGCCTTGGCCTGCAAGGCCACATCAGTCACGGCGGTACTTTCCCACCATTCGCCACGCAACGGCGGCCCCATGGCAAACAGGCGTTTCGCCGGTTCCGACTGTGCATTGAGCACAGCCCCTGACGGATCAGCAGCAATACCCAGGCCCAGGTTGCCTGCACGAATCAAACCCCGCTCCAACAACTGACGCGGCAAGGCTTTATCGACTCGACGCCAGTCGTATTCAATGCCGGTGGAGTTGATCAGGCCATCCCCTTCAACCACCCTCACCTGCGCCTGCCCACGATAGCGCAGGCGAATCCGCGGACGCCCGTCAGCGCTGACCTCTACGCCCTGCAGTGACGCGGCAGTGATGGTCAACCGCCCTTCCCCCAGCAATTGCTCCAGCAAGGCATTGCCCTGTGGCGGCGAACGGTGGTGATGGCTTTCCCACCACGGCCGCACATGGCGCACAAACTGGCGGCGCTGAACATCACTGGCCTGGCTCCACAACCGACCGATATGCACGCGCACGGTGTCCAGTGGCGCCTGCCAGTCAATGCCCTGCGCCTCGGCCAGCTCACACTGGCGACGCAACGTCCGGAGCAATTGCAACGGGCTGTGAATCTGCGGGTCCTGGGTCAAAAAGTCTTCCCAGGCCGGTGGCTGACGCCGCACGTGCGGCAACAGGCCGTGCCGCGAAAACACCTCGATGGACCCGCGATGCCCGGCCCGATTCAACGACTCAAGGGCATCGACCATGGTCAGCCCGGAGCCAATGATCAGCACCCGTGCATCCACCGGCAAACCGCGCAATGCCTGCACATCCCAAGGGTCCAGTGCGGCTGCATTAAGGCCGCTGGACTGGCGCTGCGCCGTACGCGCGGCCGGGAACATGCCGGTGGCCAACACGGCCACCGCCGCCTGCAACTGACGCCCGTCCTTGAGGGTCACCTGAACCCGGTTTTGCTCGGTTTGCAGGTCGATGGCTTCGTCACGCACATGGGTCAGGCTTGAGCCTTGCGCCGTACCACTGGCCAATGCTTCAGCCAGCCGCTGCTGGGCATACTGGCCAAACAGCCCGCGTGGCGGAAACAGGTGCTCAACCGGCACATCCTGCACTGCCGACTCAGGCCAGCCGCCGCTTGCAATATGCGCTTTGAGCCAGCGCGTCAGATCGTCGGCATCGTCCGGGTCAATGCTCATGCGCGCCGCATTGCCGTTCAGGGTATGCCCCAGTTCAGTGGCACTGTAAGCCTCGCCCCGCCCCAGTTCGACCCGCGGTTCGACCAGGACGATATTCCGGGCACCCGGCAAACGCAGCAATTGCATGGCCAGCAAGGTGCCGCTCAGGCCACCGCCAACAATCAACACATCGGCCTCGCGGATGGCAGGCGTTGCCTGTCCGCCTTGTGGCTCACTCATGGGTATTCTCTCTTTTGAAAACAGCTCATCACGCACGTTCTTTTTCACGCGCCCGGTTCAGTTCGCCGAGGTTACGGTAGCCGGCACCGGGGTGCCAATCCGCCAGTTTCGGGCCTTCGCCAAACAGTTTCTCGCGCAATGTACCCGGCGCATATTCCTTTTTGTACACCCCGCGCTTTTGCAACTCCGGTACCAGCAACTCCACCGCGTCGATAAAGGTTTCGTGGGTCACGGCATAAGCCAGGTTGAACCCGTCGACGTCGGTCTCGGCCACCCACTCTTCAAGCAGGTCGGCCACGGTTTCCGGGCCGCCGACAAACAGCGGGCCAAAACCACCGATACCCACCCAGTCGGCCAGCGCATTTGGCGTCCAGATCGTGTTCGGATCGGCAGTCGAGAAGGTTTCCACTGCCGATTGGATGGCGTTGGTGTGCACGTGCTTGAGCGGCTCGTCAGGTTTGAACTGACTGAAGTCGATGCCGGTCCAGCCCGAAATCAAGGCCATCGCCCCTTCGTAGCTGACGTAGCTTTTGTACTCTTCGAACTTGGCTTTGGCCTTGGCGTCGGTCTCGCCGACGATCACCGTTTGCAGGTTGAATATCAGGATTTTCGACGGGTCACGGCCCGCCTCGGCAGCACGACGGCGAATATCAGCCACCGTCTTTTTCAACAAAGCCTTGGACGGCGATGCCACAAACACGCACTCAGCATGTTCAGCGGCAAACTGCTTGCCACGGCTGGAGGCGCCGGCCTGGTACAGCACCGGCGTACGCTGCGGCGATGGCTCACAGAGGTGAATGCCGGGCACCTGGAAATGCTCGCCGACATGCTGGATCTCATGGATTTTGCTCGGGTCACTGAATACCCGGCGCTCCCGATCACGCAGGATCGCGCCGTCTTCCCAGCTGCCTTCCCAGAGCTTGTAGCAAACTTCCAGGTATTCCTCGGCGAAGTCGTAGCGCGAGTCGTGGGCCGTCTGGGTTTTTTGCCCGAGATTCTTGGCACCACTTTCCAGGTAAGAGGTCACGATGTTCCAGCCAGCACGGCCCTTGGTCAGGTGATCAAGCGTGGACAGGCGACGGGCGAACGGGTACGGATGCTCAAACGACAACGACGCAGTCAGGCCAAATCCCAAATGCTCAGTGACCATCGCCATGGGTGGAATCAGTTGCAGCGGGTCATTGACCGGCACTTGCGCCGCCTGACGAATCGCCGCCTCACCGTTGCCGCGATAAACATCGTAAATGCCCAGCACGTCGGCGATAAACAAGCCGTCAAACTTGCCGCGCTCGAGGATTTTTGCCAGATCGGTCCAGTATTCCAGGTCCTTGTATTGCCACGAACGATCACGCGGGTGCGCCCACAGGCCGGGCGACTGGTGGCCCACACAGTTCATGTCGAAAGCGTTGAGACGAATTTCACGGGACATCTGTTTACTCCTGAAGCTGAGGCGGTATGACGCCGTTCAAACGGTAGTTACCAATAATCCGGGCCTGCCAGCGCAAGGGTTCGCGGCCTTCCAGAGAAGGCGACGGCGAACGGCTGCCAGTGAGTTCTTGCTGCACGTTGCCCACCGCCTGCAATGCTTCGGCGCTGGCGAGCACGGCTTCGGCCGTCGCCACCAGGGTCTCGGCAGCCGGGCCAACAAAGTGTTGCGCGCGCTGGTAGAGGGCTTCGGCCACGTCGAGACGAATGTTCAGGTCGCTAAACTTGCCGATGATGTACGGGTCGTCCACGGCCTTGCTTAAGCCGCTGAGCGCCCACGGTTGGGCCTGTTCGCGAACGAATGTGAGGGTCTGCTCCAGGCCTTGGCGGGCCAGACGCAAGTCTTCGGCCGCTGCTGCAAGCTGGTTGGGCAAAGCGATTGCCGGGCTGTTCATGGTGGTGAGTCCTCTATCAGTTCCAGGCATGGCGTGGAGGCAGGATGCCGTTGAGCAGACGATTGCCGATCAGGTGGTATTTCCAGCGCGCCGGGTCATGCAGGGTGTGAGTTCGGGCGTTGCGCCAAAAGCGGTCGAGGTTGTGTTTGCCGAGCACCGAGCGCGTACCGGCCAGCTCGAACAGCTTGCTGCTGGCGAGCAAGGCGATCTCGGCTGAAAGCACTTTGGCCTGAGCCACAATCACCGAGGCTTCAGCCACACTCTCTTCACTGGGCGAAAGCAACGCGTGATCAATGGCCCGGCCGGCCTTGGTCAGAATCGCGTCGGTGCCGTGCAGGCGCCATTGCAAATCGCCAATCGCGGCAATCGTATAAGGGTCTTGCCAGCCGTGATCCAGCTGGCTGTCGACCCACGGGCGGGACAACCGCGCATGAATCAGCGCTTGTTCAAAGGCGCCATGGGCGATGCCGGTGTCCACTGCCGCCTGAATGATTTGCGAGATCGGGCCATCCGCCGTGGGTTCTTCAAAGGCTTTGTACGCCGGGATTACGGCGCTCAATGGCACGCGCACGCCTGCCAGCACAGCACCGCCACTGGCGGTGGTGCGTTGGCCGAAACCGTCCCAGCTGTCGATGATGGTCAACCCCGGATTGTCGCGCTCGACGAAGGCGATAAAGGGACGATTCTGTTCATCTACGCCCACCGCCGGGACGATATGGGCGAAGAGTGCGCCGGTGCAGTAAAACTTCTCACCGTCGACCACTGCGTGCTCGTCTTCAAAGCGGATACGGGTCTGGAAAGCGCCGACATTTTTGCTCTTGGATTCAGAAAAGGCGTTGCCGAAACGCCAGCCCTCCAGGGCTTTGCCGTAGTAGTAACGCTTTTGCTCTTCGCTGCCGGTGTGCAGCAGGATATCCAGCACGCCCAAGTGGTTTTGCGGGATTTGCCCCAGGGACGAGTCGGCCGCCGAAATGATCTTGATCACCTCGGCAACGGTGACATACGACACCCCGGCCCCGCCGTAAGCCTTGGGCACCGTAATGCCCCACAGGCCGCTGGCGGCGAACAGATCCAGCTCTGCCACCGGCAAACGCCGGTCCCGGTCACGCACCGAGGCTTCTTCAGCAAAACGCACAGCCAGGGCTTTGGCGATCTCGATAGCCTCGGCATCCGAGGCGATCACATGGGCCTTGGCAGGGGGTGATACAGAAATGCTCATGGGCAGACTCCAATCCAATGGAAAACACTGAAGTCCCCATTGCACAGGTCGTGCCGTTTTTAAATATTCATATAAATCAGGTAGTTATTGAATTTAACGCTGCGCAAATAACAACAACTATCGTGCAATCTGTCCACTTGCTGTTGGCTACGCAACAGTTGCGATAGCAACACATACGTGTAGGAGCGAGCTCGCCTCGCGATCTTTTGATCTTCAAAAAAGGTCGCAAGGCAAGCCCGGAGCGGTGCTGTTGGATTGGCGTACAACGTGTTAATCCACTGTTGCAAAGCCAACAGTTGGGCTGACAAAAAAGCACCAAACGCCCGAATTATCGGCTTGCGATGTAACGGCACAGACTGTGCAACGGACATGCCAGTGACCTTTATTTATGCAGGAGCATTGTCATGAGTCAAAACCCTCTGTCCGTCGGCACCGACTACGAAACGCTGGCCAATCGTTTTCGCCCACTGTTCCGGCAAATCGCCGCCGGGACGGTGGAGCGCGAGCAGGCGCGCGACCTGCCTTTTGAGCCGATTCGCTGGCTGAAAGAAGCCGGTTTTGGCGCAGTGCGGGTGCCCGTGGAGTTCGGCGGCGCGGGGGCTTCAATCAGCCAGTTGTTCCAGTTGCTGATCGAACTGGCTGAGGCCGACTCGAACATTGTGCAATCGCTGCGTGGCCATTTTGCCTTTGTCGAAGACCGTCTCAATGCTCCGCCAAGCCCGGCGCGAGATGCCTGGTTTGCGCGCTTTGTGGCAGGGGATCTGGTAGGCAATGGATGGACCGAAATCGGCGCAGTTAAAATCGGTGAGGTCATCACCAAAGTGCGCCCGGAAGGCGAGAATTTCGTGCTCAACGGCGCCAAGTATTACAGCACCGGCAGCATTTTTGCCGACTGGGTGGACGTCTACGCGCAGCGCTCGGACAACGGCGCCGATGTGATTGCCATCGTCGACGCCCGCCACTCGGGCGTCAGCCACAGCGATGACTGGGACGGCTTTGGCCAGCGCACCACCGGCAGCGGCACGTCGCTGTATGTCGAGGTACCGCTGAGCGCCGAGCAGGTGATCCCGTTCGAAACCCGCTTCAAATACCAGACCGCGTTTTATCAGTTGGTCTTGCTGGCGGTGCTGGCCGGAATTGGTCGTGCCGTGGAGCGCGATGTGGCCAATGAAGTGCGCACCCGCAAGCGCGTGTTCAGCCAGGGTTCTGCCGATACCACCCACGGCGACCCGCAAATTCAGCAGGTGGTGGGGCAAATCTCGGCACAGGTCTACGCCGCCGAAGCGGCCACCCTGCGCTCGGCCGAACCGCTGCAGCGGGCTTACCTTGCGCGTTTTGCCAACGATGCCGAAGCCGAACGCCAGGCCAATATCGACGCCGAAATTGAAACGTCCAAGGCTCAGGTCGTGGTCTCGGAACTGGTGCTGCGGGCAACCACCGACCTGTTCAATGCGCTCGGCGCCTCCGGTGTCAGCATCAACAAGTCGCTGGACCGTCACTGGCGCAACGCCCGCACCGCCGCGTCACATAACCCGTGGATCTTCAAGGCGCGGATCATCGGCGACTGGGTGGTCAACGGCATCGAACCCAAATACGTCTGGCAGATCGGCAACAGCGTAAAAAGCTAAAAGACGTAGTCGCTGACGAGGCACGAGGCTGCGATGCGGGCCGCAAGACCGCCGTCAGAGGGGTCGCTTCGCAACCCATCGCAGCCTCGTACCTCGGCAGCGACTACAGGTTTTTGCACAGCTCAAGCGTGGGTCAAATACCAGCGCCAGTCCTGCTCACCCACTTCAGCGTTGAACAGCCGGTACTCCTGCCACTTGATGGCCAGGTAGACCTTGATAAACCCCTCCCCCAACGCTTCCCGTGCCCAGCTTGAACGCTCCAGTGCCAGCAGCGCAGTGAGCCAGTCGGTGGGCAGAAAGTCAGTCGCCTGCTCATAGCCATTACCCACAATCGGCGCACCCGGATCGATCTGCTGACGGATGCCGAGATGGATCCCTGCCAGCAACGCAGCCGCCGCCAGATAAGGGTTGGCGTCGGCGCCGCAGATGCGGTGTTCGATGTGCCGACTCTGCGCAGGGCCACCGGGCACGCGAAATGACACGGTGCGGTTGTTCACCCCCCAACTCTTGGCCAGCGGCGCATAACTGCTGGCCTGAAAGCGCCGGTACGAGTTGGCGTGAGGGCAAAAGATCGCCAGCGAGTCCGTCAGGGTGTGCATCATCCCGCCGATGGAGTGGCGCAGCAGCGGCGTACCGTGGGGGTCATCACTGGCGTAGAGGTTGTGGCCCTGTTCATCGGCCAGACTCACGTGCAGGTGCAAACCGCTGCCCGCCTGATCGCTGAACGGCTTGGCCATAAAACAGGCCTGAAGCCCGTGCTTGTTGGCCACCCCTTTGACCAAACGCTTGTAGCGCACGCCTTCATCAATGGCCTGCAGTGCGTCGAAACGATGCTCCAGGGTCAGCTCGACCTGACCGGGGGCGTACTCGGAAATTGCCGTGCGCACCGGCAAGCCTTGCGCTTCGCAGGCGGCATACAGGTCGTCCAGAAACGGCTGTAGCTGCTCCAGCTCGTAAATTCCGTACACCTGCGGCGCCTGCGGGCGCACGCCATTGGCTTGCAGTGCCGGTTGCGGGCGGCCATTGGCGTCACGTTGGCGGTCGAGCAAATAAAACTCCAGCTCAACCGCCATCACCGGGTGGTAACCGTCGGCCTTGAGCCGGTCAATGGTCTGTGCAAGCACATGCCGGGGATCGGCCGGGGCCGCTGGCAAGCCCTGTTCGGGGTGCATGCTCACCTGCAACTGGCCGGTCGGCGTGGTGCGCCAGGGTTGCACGGTCAGGCTGCCGGGCAACGGGTATGTCCAGCAATCTGCGTCGGCCACGTCCCAGACCAGCCCGGTGCCTTCAACGTCTTCACCCTGGAGGGTCAACGCCAGAATCGAACTGGGCAGCGGTCGCCCGTTATCGTAAATGGCCAGCAGCTCATCGCGATGCAGCAACTTGCCACGCGGCACGCCGTTGGCGTCGATCAGGAACAGCTCAATGCTGCGCACCTGCGGGTTGGCAGCCAAAAAGGCTTCAGCTTCTTTTCTATCAGCAAATTGCATTTCAAACCTCGTGAGTGGCGACGCGGGCACCCGGCAGCGCCAGCAAGGTGCTAAGCGCCTGATCCAGTTCGCCAATTAAACGTTCGACATCCGCCGGGCTGGTGGACGGGCAGCACAGGGTCATGTTGTGGAACGGCGTGATGAGAATCCCGCGGTTGATCAGGTACAGGTGCAAGGCCATTTGCAGGCTGTCATGGAACGCCGCCTCGGCTTGCGCGCCGGTTTTGGGGGGCGTGGCACAGAACTGGAACTCGCAGCGTGCGCCCAATTCCGTCACCGACCAGTGCAGGCCGTGCTGTTTAAACACGCCCCGCAGCCCTTGGGCCAGGTCGGCTGCCAGCGGCAACATGTGCTGGTAAGCCTGTTCGGTCATGACCTCCTGCAAATTGGCGCGCATGCAATGCATGGCCAGGGCATTGGCTGACAGGGTCGTGCCCATGCCGCTGTGGCCATGCCCGGTACTTTGCTCAGTGTTTTGCTGTTGCACGGCCTGCATCCCCGCCGCGACTGCTTGGGTAAACCCGAATACCGCGCAGGGCACGCCCCCTGCAATCGGTTTGCCGACCACAAAAAAGTCCGGTTGCAAGTCCCACAGGCGGGTACAACCGCCCATGCCGGTGGAGATGGTGTGGGTTTCATCGATGATCAGCAGGCTGCCATAGCGGCGCGTCAGTTCGCGGCACTTTTGCATAAAGCCGTCTGCGGGCAGGACCATGCCGATATTGGTCATCGCCGGTTCGCACAACAGCGCGCAAACATCGCCCTGCGCCAGCGCCGCCTCAAGGGCGTCGACGTCATTGAACGGGATCGAGCGGCTGAACTGGGTCAGGTCGTAGGCCTGGCCGACCAGACCGGAGCGATGCACCGTCGCGCCCTCTCGATGGCGCACCATCACGTCATCCACGGTGCCGTGGTAGCAGCCGTCGAACACCAGCAGTGTCTTGCGCCGAGTGATCGCCCTCGCCCAGCGCACCACGTAGCGGTTTGCATCGGTGGCCGTCGCGGTCACCTGCCAATACGGCAAGCCAAAGCGCTCGGCTAGCAATTCGCCGCAGACCACCGCATCTTCGCCGGGGAGCATGGTGGTCAGGCCTCTGTTGGCTTGCTCGACCATGGCGCGGGCAATCGGCTCGGGGGAATGCCCGAACATGCTGCCGGTATCGCCCAGGCAAAAATCGACGTATTCATGGCCATCGACATCGGTGAAACGTGCGCCTTTGGCCTGCTGCACAAACAGCGGTGTGGGCATTGACCAGTCACTCATCCAGTGCATGGGCACGCCGTTATACAGGTTGGCCCGGGCCCGCTCTGCCAGCGCGATCGACTTGGGGTTGTTCTGGATGAAACGCTCGCGTTCGGCCGCTGCGAACGCTTCTACCGCTGCTTCGCTAATTCCACTGATCGACATGCTTAAGTCCTTTTTGCTGCGTGTTGTTGTTAGTTGCCAGCCGAGAGGCCGCAATCGATGGCCAGATCGGCGCCGGTGATCGAGCGCGCACCGGGCTGGCTCAAGAAAAACGCCAGTTCGGCTATTTCCTGCGCCTGAATAAAACGCGCACGCGCGCCCTGCGGGTACTTGTCCAGCAAGGCCCGGTAATAGCCTTGTGTATCGCCCTGGCCGTATTGCTCGGCCTGAAACCTGAGCATCGGGGTCTCGATATCGCCGGGGGAAATCGCATTGCAGCGCACGCCAAAGGGAGCCAGATCCAGCGCCAAGGTTTTGCTCAGCAACGTCACCCCGCCTTTACTGGCGCAATACGCGGCGGCGTTTTTATTGCCTTGGCGTCCGGCATCGCTGGAAATATTCACGATGCTGCCTTCAGATTCCTTTAAATACGGGATGGCCGCAGCGCACATAAAAAAAGTGCCCTTGAGGTTCACATCCAGCACCAGATCAAAGTCTTCTTCGCTGCATTCCTCTACCGGGCCTTCACGCCAGACACCAGCGGCGTTGATCAGCACATCCAGACGCCCCATGGCCGCCACCGCAGCGGCAACCACCGCTTTACACGCTGCGGGGCGGCGGATATCGGCTGGGTAGTCAACCTCTAAAGCCGTGAGATCGGTGGCGAAGACCTTGCAGCCCTGCTTCTTAAAATGCTCAACCAGCGCCCGCCCGACGCCGCCTGCGGCACCGGTCACCAGCACTGAAATGGTGGACTCAGTCATTCAGGGCGCCTTGTTTTCGATCAGACAATTACCGCCATCCACCACCAGCACTTCGCCGGTGATGTAGCTGGCCTCGGATGACGCCAAAAACGCCACAGCGCTGGCCACCTCTCGCGGGTCGCCTGCGCGGCCTATGGGCACGTAACGTGCAGCTTCTGCTTCTTCAGGTGTGCTGGAGCCGGTGGCGATCCAGCCGGGAGCCACCGCATTGACGGTAATGCCGTGGCTGGCCACTTCCAGGGCCAGCCCCATGTTCATCCCGAGCATGCCGGCCTTGGCCGCACTGTAAGCCGACTCGCCGGGGTTGCTGCCGCGCGTGCCGGTGGTCGAGCTGATATTGACGATGCGCCCGTAGCCACGGGCTTTCATGCCCGGCAATACGGCGCGGGTGAGCAAAAAGGCGCTGGTCAGGTTACGCGCCAGCGACAGGTTCCAGGTGTGCAAATCCATGCTCGCCAGTTCACTGAACGGTTCCGGGCTGCCCTGCATGGCCATGCCGGCGTTGTTCACCAGAATATCGATGCGCCCCCAGAGGCTTTCGGCCCACTGCCCCAACTCATGCACTTGGTGTTCATCGGTCAGGTCAGCGACCCGGCCGTGGGCGTCAAAGCCTTCTGCACGCAGCTCTGCGACCCGCTCAGCAATGCGCGCGCTGCTGGCGGTAATGATCAGTTTGACCCCGGCCGCCCCCAGCCTGCGGGCAATGGCCATGCCGATACCCCGTTCGCTACCGGCGCCACTGACGAGCGCGACGCGCCCCTGATCATTCACCTTGAACATGCTGCATCCCACCTGCGGTTGTGATGGGACTGGAATTTAGGTTCATAAAGCTGATAAAAAAAGACGATTATCATCAACAAAACTGACAACCCATGGCCTTTACCAGTGAAACACTCAAGGTTTTCCTCGCCGTCGTCGACAGCGGTTCGTTTTCTGCGGCAGCGCGCAAGCTCGGTCGCGTACCTTCCGCGGTGAGCATGGCGGTGTCACAACTGGAGGCCGAACTGGACCTGGTGCTGTTCGACCGCTCGACCCGAAAAGCCATCCCCACCCCCGCTGCCAGAGCATTGGAGCCTCAGGCCAGGCAGGTCGCCAGCCAATTGAACCTGCTCGATGCCCATGCCTTGCAACTGCATCAAGGGCTGGAGCAACGCTTTATCGTGGCCATGGCCCCGGAGCTGCAAACCGGGGTCTGGAGCCGCCCGCTGGCGACGCTGGCCAGGGAATTTCCCACCCTGGAAATCGAGGTCCGTTCGGCTTCGCAGTCCCAGGCCATTCGCATGCTGCACGAGGGCACGGTGCAACTGGCGCTGGTTTTTGAGCGTCCGGGTATTGATGAGCGCGAAACCTTTCTCGAAGCCGGCAGCCAGTTGCTGGTGGCCGTGGTGTCGCCAGACCACCCTGCGGGTGGCGAGCAAAAAAGCCCGCTGCGTGAAGAAGAGCTGGTCAACACCCGGCAGATTATCGTCGCCACCGACGAGCCCACCGGCTCCGACCCGCGGGTAGTACTGTCACGCCGTGTGTGGTTGAGCGACAGCTACCTGGCGACCCTTGATCTGGTACAAGCCGGTGTTGGTTGGGCGTGGCTACCGCGACCGTTGGTGCAACCCCTGATTGCAACCGGTGCACTGACCGAGGTGGTATTTGACAACATGGCCAGCCAGATGCGCTTGTGGGTCGACATTGTCTGGGTCAAAAACCGCCCGCTGGGGTTAGGCGCCAGCCGCTACCTGGCGCTGATGCGCGAGATGGTCAACAACGAACCGCGCCGCTCGTAGCTCTGCAACACCGTCACCTGATCTGCCGCCCCGTCTTCGACGCCGCGCTGTCGCGCAGCAAACAAGCTAGCGAGTATCTTCAGCATCCCCAAATCCAAGATCAAAAGATCGCGAGGCAAGCTCGCTCCTACAGAGGGGTTATGTGCCTCGTTCGAAAATAGCGCCCTCGATGCCCAGTACTTCGCGGGTGTCGGCATAGATGCCCACGCCCTTCTCCCAGACTTTTTTGATCACGCCATCCGCGCAGCGAATGCGATAGCTCAATTCAAACGGTTCGCCGCGCGTCAGGGCGTATTGCACTTCGCGCCAGACGTAATCGGCGTCTTGCTCCAGGATCAAGCTGTTGTAGGTGAATTCATGGTTGTCCACCAGACGCTCCGGCGGGTAGCCGGTCAGGCGCAAGCACCCGGCGCTGACAAATTCCATGGTCCAGTCGCGGTTGTTGCGCCCGCGATAAATCAACCCCGGCATGCTGTCGAGCAAACTCGCGCTGCTGCGCTGGCTGGCCTGCAGGGCAATCTCGCGGCGTTTGTGTGCGGTGACGTCGACTGCCACCAGATAGAACCCGGCAGGCCCGCGCTTGAGGCTCACCTCCAGCCAGCGCAATTCGCCTGAGGGGTGAACAAAGCGTAAGCGCTGGCTGAACGTGGTGGCCGGGCGCCGTTGCAACTCCAGCAGGGCCTGACGCCATAACGAGCGGTCTTCACGGTGTACGTAGTCGATCAGGTTACGCTGCGCCGACGGCTGGTCCATCAACTCGACCCAGGCCCGGTTGAAGTGAACGATTTGCCCGTTGTCGCGCAGCTCCAGCAGCGCCGCCGCAAAACCATCCATCAGCGCCCACGACGCCACCTGCGGCTGTGTTTCTCGTCGTTCCATCATTTAATGACGCTCCTCGGACCGGTTCGATGCACCGTTATGCACCCAGGCTGCCAGTTCGAGGCGTGAGTGCAGGCTGAGCTTTTGCAGCAGGTTCTTGACGTAGATTTTCACCGTGCCGTCGCTGATCCCGAGTTTGCGGCCGATCTGTTTATTGCTCATGCCCGCCGCAATCAGCGCCAGAGTCTGGCCTTCGCGCTCGGTCAGGTGACTTGTGTCCAACGGATCGCACGCACTCACCGCCTCGTTTTGATCGGCGAGCAAAGCTATTAAGGTGGAATCCAGAACAATCGCGCCCTTATTGCAATTGCGCATGTAGGCCAGCAAGGCATCGGGTTCGGTTTCTTTGAGCACATAACCGCTGGCGCCCAAGCGCAAGGCACTAAGCAACTCGCTACGGTCCATGGACGCAGTCAGCACCACGATCTGGCACTCGAGGCGCAACTGGCGCAGTTCGTCGAGCACTTGCAAGCCGCTCAGGCCGGGCATGTGCAAATCCAGCAGGACTTGCTGCGGTGCCAGGCTGACGGCCAGGTTGATGCCCTCGCGCCCACTGGCAGCCTGCCCGACCACTTCGAAGTCGTCACTGGCACTGAACAGCTGCGCCAGGCCCTTGCGAAACAGCGGATGATCATCGATCAGCAATAAGGTGGTGCTCTGCATCGAAACTCCCCTCTGGCACGTCTGGATGGCCGACCAGCGCAAGGTGCACACGCACCCCGTGCGGGCGGTTGGCGTCGATGCTCAAACGTGCGCCAATGCTGGCCGCCCGCTCACGAATGATCGCCAGACCAAAATGGTTTTCTTCACCGGATGCAGGGCTCAGGCCGATGCCGTCGTCTTCGACCGACACCGATACCTCGCCGCCCTGGCTTTGCCGCAGTTCAATGCGCACATGCCGCGCGTGCGAGTGGCGCACTGCATTGGCCAGCGCCTCGCGGATGATCTGCAGCACCTGCAATTCGGTTTCCGCGCTCAAGGCATTGTCGGCCAGGCGGTTATCCAGCTCGAAGACGATGATGCAACGCCGGGAAAACTCTGCCACCGAGTCTGCCAGGGCCTGGCGCAACGAGCGCCCGTCCATGGTCAGTCGGGCGCTGGTGATCAGCTCGCGCACCTGGCGCTGTAACTGGCTCAAACCGCTGCGCAGCTCCTGGAGCACCGCGCCCGCCTGTTCAGGCGTGTTGATCTGCGCGTGCAGCACCCGCGCCTGAAACGACAGATAACCCAACTGCTGGGCCACGGAGTCGTGCAGCTCGCGGGCCAAGGCCGCGTGCTGCGAGGTGGCCTGTTTGCGCTGTTGCTCACGGCTGTAGCCGCGCACACGCAGGGTGACGCTGAGCCCCTGGGCAACTTCGTTCAACAACTGGCGCCAACTGCCATCGGCCGCCCGCGGGGTGTCCAGCAACAGCCAGCCCGATGGTACATCGGCGGCGGCCGCCGTGGCACACAACAGCCGCTGCACGCCACGCCGCCGACACGGGACGCAGGCATGCGCGGTGTCAGTTGCCGGGTGATCGAGCAAGGGGCAACCGGCCACTGCCGGGCAACGCTTGAGCACACCACAGTGCGCAGTCTGCGGCCCCTCCTCGGCGAGCATCAGATCAAGCCTGGCCATCGGTAGCAGTGCTTCAAAACGGTCCAAAAAATCGCTCACGGCACTGTCCACGTGCAACTGACTCAAGGGCAGTTCGATCAGCAGCTTACGCACGCTGCTTGCCTGTTCAGGGCGGACACGCCCCAACCAGAGCGGCCACCATCGCGATCGTGTTTGCACTCTCGTTAACTCCCTGTGAACCCACGCAAACACGAGCAACTTCCGTGCCCCTGAGGCCCGCCACGCTTGGCTTATCTCCAAAGAGGTAGCCCTTTGGCCAGATTGAGAAGATTTTCCCCTTAGGAAACTATCTTCCCCAACAGGAAACACAAAACGCCACTTTCGCCCTGTTTACCGGGGTGGATCAGCCAGGACAGCCCACATGACGGATAGCCTCAATGCCGCCCTCGAGCAACGCCACAGCCTGCCGCGCTATCAGGCAGCGCCCCTTGGCGCCAATGCCCGCCAGCACCTCGTGGTCATGCAAAGCACCGCAGCCAGTGCGCCCTTTGTCAGCGAACTGGAGCCGGCTCAGGTGTTGAACGCCGAGCACCCGGACTTTGCCCGACGCCTGCAACAGCTTCTGGGCAGCGCCACGGTGGGCAGCCACCTCTACGTGATGGGCGACGAAGCGTTTATGTGGCGCATCCACGGCCTGGCCCGCGACGCCGGGCTCGAAGAACAGGAAATCGACCTCAGCCACACCCTCAGCGGCCCGCGCCAGGTGTATTGCGTGCATTGCGGCCTGCTCCAGGCCGCCTCACCCAACGCGCAACTGGCGTGCCTGGGCTGTGACGTCGAGCTGGAAGTGCGCGAGCATTTTTCCCGGCGGCTGGGCGCCTACATCGGCGTGTGCCGCAACCCGGACCAGCCGTATGCAGGAGCTCACTCATGAGCCGCCCGCTCCAGGTGCAGGTCAGCGCCACGCGGATGCTCACTCAAGCGGCGCGCGAGTTCACCTTCACGCCGTGCTCGGGCCACTTGCCCGCGTTCTCCCCCGGCAGCCATGTGCAAGTCCATTTACCGTTGGCCGCAGGCACGTTGCGCAATGCCTATTCCCTGACCAGCGATCCGGCCGACAACCGCCATTACCGGATTGCCGTGCGCCTGCAAGAACACTCACGTGGCGGCTCGCGTTTTCTGCACCGCGAGGTGCAGGTGGGCGACACCCTGCAACTGTCGGCCCCGGCCAACCTGTTTGCCCTGCACTCGACCGCCAGCCTGCACATATTGATTGCCGGTGGCATCGGCATCACCCCGTTCATGGCCTATATCGCGGCCCTGGAACAGCGCCAGGCAAACTTCGAATTGCACTACGTGTATCGCCAGGGCCAGAGCGATGCCTACGTCGACGAGTTGCAACAGCGCCTTGGCACGCGCCTGCACACCTATAACCAACGACCCGAACTGAACCACATCCTGCGCGAGCGACCGCTGGGCAGCCACGTTTACAGCTGCGGCCCGCAACCCTTGCTCGATGCCGTTCGCCAGCAGGCTAACGCCCTCGGTTGGCCCGCACAGCGGGTGCACTGGGAGGCCTTCAGTGCAGCGCAGCCCGGCCAGCCGTTTGACCTGAACCTGCTGCGCAGCGCCCGGCAACTGCGGGTCGGCGCCGAGCAAAGCCTGCTCGAAGCCCTGGAAGCTGCCGGGCTCAACGTGCCCAACCTGTGCCGTGGCGGTGTGTGCGGCCAATGCAAGGTGCGCCACAGCGGTGGCGTCATCGAGCACCGCGACAGTTATCTGAGCCCCGCCGAGCAAGCCGAATTCTTAATGCCCTGCGTCTCGCGCGGCCACCTTTGCGTCTCGCTGGATCTCTAGGAGGAGTCGACCATGCTCACCCCATCAAGCCCCGTGCTCAGCTACCGCGACGACTTCAGCTTTCGCAATAGCCCGGCCGCCATTCGCCGCTTCCCTTTCCCGTTCACCGAAGACAGCTACCTGTACTCGGTGAACATCGAACCCGCCACCTCCCGTGACCCCGGTTCGATTTATCACTGCGCGTTCGACATCGACGAACACTACCGCTCGGAAATGGCCGAACGCGCCCAGGTGCTGGACAAAGACCCGCGCCGTTATCTGGTCCTGCCACACATGCAGGTAGCCGCTTGGGATGCCCTGCAATTACTGATGGAAAGCCTTGCCGCCGATTACCCGCAGTGGTTCGTGCTCAATCGTGACGGCGAGCGCTGGCACTGGCGCAACCTGTTGCTGGACATTGATCAGCACTTTGTTTTCGGGGACGCCAGCAGCTTGCCGTGCGAGCCGCTGGAGTTTATCGGGCGCCAGGTACAAGGCGACTTCGCCCTGCTCGATCAACGTGACAACGACTTGTTTATGGATGCGGGCATCGTCACCAGCCCGGCCGACTGGTCGCTGGCCTTTGACGCCGGCATGAGCTTCAAACAGTGGCATTCGCCGGTGCCGATGGCCCATCAAATGGGCATTTTCGAACGGGCCCTGAAATACCTGCTCAACCTGCAAACAGGCCAGCCGGTTCGGCGCCTGAACTGGACGCTGACGATCAAGCCGCGTCTGGATTCATCACCCGAGACCTTTCACGAATGGGGCGCCGACCGCGGCCGCATCACCGCTGACAACGTCGGCCAGGAGGTGCACCTGCGCGTCGAGCTGCAAGTGATGCTGCGCCTGCCGCGCAGCAACGCGGTGATGTTCAGCATTCGTACCTACCTGATCAGCCTGCAAGAACTGGTGACCCAGCCCGGCTGGGGTTGCCGCCTGCATCGGGTGCTGCGCGACCTGCCCGAGCCGATTGCTGACTACAAGGGCATGACCCGCTACCGCCAGACCCTGGTCGAGTGGCTGGCGCAATTCGATCCGCAGAGTTGACCTCTACCTCCTGACCCCTTCCTCCAGACAAGGATTTTCACATGGCACATTCATGGCGTATTTCTGCACTGGCCGAGCGTCACCGCGCACTCGGCTCCCACCTCGAAGACTGGAACGGCATGGGCACCGCCTGGACCTATGCCAGCCCGCTGGCCGATCACCATGAAGCGATCCGCACCCGCGCAGGCTTGATGGACGTCTCGGGGCTGAAAAAAGTCCACTACGTCGGCCCGCATGCCGAGAGCCTGCTGCAATGGGCGACCACCCGCGACATCGCCAAGCTCTACCCCGGCAAGTCGGTGTACGCCTCGATGCTCGACGAAGAAGGCAAGTTCGTCGATGACTGCATCGTTTACCGCACCGGGCCCAACGCGTTCATGGTGGTGCACGGCGCAGGCACCGGCTACGAAATGCTCGTGCGTTCGGCGCAAGGTCGGCAAGTGGCGGTGCTGTTCGATGACGACCTGCACGACCTGTCGCTGCAAGGGCCGCTGGCGGTAGATTTTCTGGCGGAATACGTGCCGGGCATTCGCCAGCTGCCGTACTTCCACCACCTGCAAACCCGCCTGTTTGACCGCCCGGTGATGATTTCCCGGACCGGCTACACCGGCGAGCGCGGCTACGAGATCTTCTGCAAGGCCGCCGACGCACCGGCCATCTGGGACGCGATTGTCGAGCACGGCGCCGGCATGGGCATCATCCCGTGTGCCTTCACCGCGCTGGACTGGCTGCGGGTCGAAAGCGCACTGATGTTCTTCCCGTATGACAACTCGCAAATGTACCCCTTCGCCGACCAAAAGGCCGGGGACACGCTGTGGGAGATGGGCCTGGACTTCACCGTCTCCCCTGACAAACGCGAGTTTCGCGGCGCCGAAGAGCACTTTCGTTTACGCGGCAAAGAACGCTTCAAGATCGCTGGCGTGCTGCTCGACGGCGAACGCCCCGCCGAGGCGGGCGACACCCTGTGGCAAGGCGACAAACAGGTCGGGGTCATCACCTGCGCCATGTACTCGCGCCTGAGCAAACGCTCGATGGCGATAGCCCGCCTGAGCGTCGACTGCGCTACCCCCGGCACGCCGTTGCAGGTGCGCGGCAGCCTTAATGCCAGCGCCGCCAGCCACGCCCTGCCCTTCGACGACCCGCAAAAAACCAAGCGCACGGCCAAAGGCTGATCCGCCCATTTTTTTACCCTCGGAGCCTTTGATGAACACTTCGACCGAACATTACATCCTCAAGATCAACTGCCCGGCGACCTCCGGCATCGTTGCTGCGATCAGCGACTGCCTGGCCCGCCAGCAGTGCTACATCAGTGAACTGGCGCAGTTTGACGACGAGTTCACCGGGCAGTTTTTCATGCGTGCGGTGTTCCGTTTCAACAACGGCGTCACCGGTGACATAGACGCCTTACGTGCCGGGCTGGGCGCTCTGGCCGGTGGTTTTGACATGCAGTGGCAACTGTTCTGCTCCAGTCAGCCCACCCGCGTGTTGCTGATGGTGAGCAAGTTCGACCACTGCCTGACCGACCTGTTGTACCGCCACCGCAAGGGCGAACTGGACATGCAGATCACCGCCGTGGTGTCCAACCATCTGGACCTGCGGGCCATGGCCGAGCGCGAAGGCATTCGCTTCATTTACCTGCCGATCAGCAAAGACAACAAGGCCCGCCAGGAAGCCGAGCTGATGCGCATTGTCGACGAGACCGGAACTGACCTGGTGGTGCTCGCCCGCTACATGCAGATCCTGTCTGACACCTTGTGCCAGCAACTGTCGGGCCGGGCGATCAACATTCATCACTCGTTCCTCCCTGGTTTCAAAGGCGCCAAGCCCTATCACCAGGCGTACGACCGTGGCGTCAAGTTGATCGGCGCCACCGCGCACTACGTGACCAGCGACCTCGACGAAGGGCCGATCATCGAGCAGGAAATCCAGCGCGTTGACCACACCCACCTGCCCGACTCGCTGGTCGCCATCGGCCGCGACACCGAAACCGTGGCCCTTTCCAAAGCGCTGAAGTACCACCTGGAACACCGGGTGTTCATCAACCAGGACAAGACAGTGATCTTTCGCTGATTCCCCCTTACCCGAGGCACGATCATGACCTTACGCGTGGCAATCATCGGTGCCGGCCCTTGCGGCATGGCGCAACTTCGAGCCTTCCAGTCGGCCCGTGACAAGGGCGCCGAGATCCCCGAGCTGGTGTGTTACGAGAAGCAAAACGACTGGGGCGGCATGTGGAACTACACCTGGCGCACCGGCATGGATGAAAACGGCGAGCCGGTGCACGGCAGCATGTACCGCTACCTGTGGTCGAACGGGCCGAAAGAGTGCCTGGAGTTCGCCGACTACACCTTCGAAGAGCATTTTGGTCGCCCCATCGCCTCGTACCCGCCCCGTGAAGTGCTGTGGGACTACATCAAGGGCCGGGTCGAAAAAGCCGGAGTGCGCGACTACATCCGCTTCAACAATGCGGTGCGCCAAGTGACTTTCGATGAGGCCAGCCAGCGCTTTACCGTGCAGGCCCACGACTACAACAGCGACACATTGACCAGCGAGCAGTTCGACTACGTGATCAACGCCTGCGGGCACTTTTCTACGCCCAAGGTCCCGTACTTCGAAGGCTTCGAGCAATTCGCCGGGCGCATCCTGCACGCCCATGATTTTCGCGAAGCGCTGGAATTCAAGGGCAAGGACCTGCTGATTGTCGGCAGCAGCTACTCAGCCGAAGACATCGGTTCGCAATGCTACAAATACGGGGCACGGAGCATTACCAGTTGCTATCGCACCGCGCCCATGGGCTATGCCTGGCCGGACAACTGGGAAGAAAAACCGCAGCTGCAACGCCTGGAAAACAACCGCGCCTGGTTTGCCGATGGCAGCAGCAAGCACATCGATGCGGTGATTCTGTGCACCGGCTACAAGCATCATTTCCCGTTCCTGCCTGACGAATTGAGCCTCAAGACCGACAACCGCTTGTGGCCGATGAACCTCTACAAGGGCGTGTTCTGGGAACCCAACCCGCGCCTGATCTACCTCGGCATGCAAGACCAGTGGTACTCGTTCAACATGTTCGACGCCCAGGCCTGGTACGCCCGCGACGTGATTCTGGGGCGCATCCAGTTGCCCGACCCGGCTCAAAGGGCCGCCGACAGCCAGCAATGGCAGGCCCGTGAACAAGCCCTGGAAACCAACCAGCAGATGTTCGAATTCCAGGGCGCGTACATCCAGGAACTGGTCGACGCCACCGACTACCCGAACTTCGACATCGCGGCGGTCAATCAAACCTTCCTGCACTGGAAGCATGACAAAGCCGAAAACATCATGGGTTATCGCGACAAGTCGTACCGCTCGCTGATGACCGGCACCCAATCGCCACCCCACCACACGCCGTGGCTGCATGCGCTGGACGACTCCATGGCGGCGTATCTGGGCGAGCCGCCCACCACCATCAAATCGGTCGGCTGACCCGGGAGCCTGTTGATGAATGCACCACGCATTTCCCGGCCCCACGAACCCGGGCTGTTTGCCCGGGCGCCCAATCTGGAGCGCTACCGGGTGGCGGCGGGAGGCCTGACGCTGATTGCCTTGCAACCCGGTGACAGCCTGCAAGTGATCGACCTTGAAGGCCAGCAACCGTGTGAGCTGCTGGCGCTCACTGCGCAAGGCGCCAGCGCGTTAAGCGATTGGGGGCTGAGCGCATCGGCCGCCAACACTTACCTGCGCACCCGGCTGAGCGAGCCCACGCTGCAAGCCCGACGGATCACTCAAGCCCTGGGCAAACGCGCCATTGAGGCTAACAACCTGCCGCACCCGGCATTGCTCTGGGGCACCGACAGCCCGGCCGGACACCAGCAGCAGTGGGTTGCCGAGACCGAACGACTGGTGCTCATCGCCGCCCCCGCCGAACCCACCGCGGTTGACCGCCAGTACCGCCCCAGCGAACTGCGGGTGTTGGTGACCCGGGCCAATCCCTCGGCCCTGCTGCTGCCCGGGCTGCCCGAGCCGTTGGCTGAACTGGTCGACGAATTCACCCTGCGCCCCGGCACGGCGCACAGCTATACCGTCGCCAAGGGCCAGTATGTGCAGGTACTGGATGTGGCTGGCCGGCAATGCTCTGACTTTGTCGCGCTGGACCGCCGGGCGCTGGATCGCGGCCTGGAGCTGGACCTCGACCAGACCGTGACCCGCACCCTGAACGGCAGCGCTTACCCGCTACCCGGCCTGTTTTCGAAATTTTTCGACCGCCAGATGCAACCGATGCTCGAAGTGGTGCAAGACACCGTTGGCCGCCACGACTCCTTCGCCCTGGCTTGCGCGGCACGCTACTACGAAACCCATGGCTATTTTGGGCACGACAACTGCAGCGACAACCTGAGCCGGGTACTCGCCGCGCATGGCGTACAACCCCGCGCCGGTTGGCCGGCGATCAATTTCTTCTTTAACACCGGGATCGACGCGCACCAGCACCTGACCCTCGACGAGCCCTGGTCACGTCCCGGCGATTACGTGCTGCTGCGGGCCATGACCGACCTGGTGTGTGGCAGCACGTCGTGCCCGGACGACATCGACCCGGCAAACGGCTGGAACCCGACGGACATTCATGTCCGCATCTACAGCGAAAAGGAGCGTTTTTCCATCGCCATGAGCACTCGAGCAACGGCGGATGCCGACCCGATCCTGACCCGCGAAAGCGCATTCCACGGGCGTACCCGCGCCCTCACCAGCAGTTTTGTCGACTACCGCAACTGGTGGCTGCCACTGCGCTACGACGGCTACGGCGCCATCGAGGAATACCTAGGCTGCCGCGAGCGGGTGGCGGTGATGGACCTCACCGCCCTGCGCAAATTCGAAATCCTCGGGCCGGACGCTGAAGCCTTGTTGCAGCACTGCCTGACCCGCGACGTGCGGCGTCTGGCAATCGGCCAGGTGGTGTATTCGGCCATGTGCCACGAACACGGCGGCATGCTCGACGACGGCACTCTGCTACGGCTGGGCCAGGACAATTTTCGCTGGATCTGCGGCGAGGACTACGCCGGCGTCTGGTTGCGTGAACAAGCACTAAAACTGGGCATGAAAGTCTGGATCAAGTCCGCCAGCGAGCAGATTCACAACCTGGCTGTGCAAGGCCCGCGCAGCCGCGAGCTGCTGCAACAGATGGTCTGGACCCCGCCCGGCCAGCCAAGTGTTGAAACCCTGGGCTGGTTCCGCTTTTTGGTGGGCCGCCTGGACGGTTACGACGGCTGCCCGCTGATGATTTCGCGCACGGGCTACACCGGCGAACTGGGCTTTGAGGTCTGGTGCCAGCCCGAAGATGCCGAGCGCGTCTGGGACCGGATCTGGGCGCTGGGCCAACCCTTGGGCATCGTCCCGTTGGGCCTGGAAGCACTGGACATGCTGCGCATCGAAGCCGGTCTGATTTTTGCCGGGTATGAATTCAGCGATCAGACCGATCCGTTTGAAGCCGGGATCGGCTTTTCGGTGCCGCTTAAAGGCAAAACCGATGACTTTATCGGCCGCGACGCCCTGCTGCGCCGCAGCGCCCACCCCACGCACAAGCTGGTGGGCCTGTATCTGAGCGGCAACGAAGGCGCACACCACGGCGACCCGGTCTACCGTGGCCGGGCCCAGGTCGGGGTGGTCACCAGCGCCTGCCGCTCACCGCTGCTGGGCAACAACATTGCTTTGTGCCGGGTGGATGTGGCGTGCAGCGAAGCCGGTACTGAGCTGGAAGTTGGAAAAGTCGATGGCCTGCAGAAGCGCATCAGCGCCACGGTCAGCGCAGCGATCTTCTATGACCCGGACAAGAGCCGGGTGCGTAGCTGATCGACGAACGTCACCCCACTTTGCCTGCCCCACTACCACGCAATACAGACATGGGATCAAGAAGATGGAAGCGACTACGTTCGAGGCCGTACCGCAGTCCGCCCGTTCAGTGGGCAGCCTGCAGCGAAAAATCGATTGGCGAGGGGCGTTTTGGGTCGCCAGCGGCGTCCCGGCGCTGGTGCTGTTCACCATCGGCGCCATTGCCGCAACGGTGGGCAAACCGGCCTGGATTGTGTGGATCGTGTCGATCCTGTTCGGGTTTATTCAGGCCTTCACTTACGCCGAAATTGCCGGATTGTTCCCGCACAAATCCGGCGGCGCTTCGGTGTATGGCGCCGTGGCCTGGGTGCGCTACAGCAAGCTGATAGCCCCGGTGTCGGTGTGGTGCAACTGGCTGGCCTGGTCGCCGGTGCTGTCCATCGGCTCAGGGCTGGCCGCAGGCTACATCCTGACGGCGCTGTTTCCGGCCGATTCGCTGATCAACACCTGGCAACTGACCCTGCTCGATCTGGGCTGGGTCAAAAGCGGGCTGTCGCTGCGCATCAACGCCACCTTCGCCATCGGCCTGCTGATTCTGCTGACGGTGTTTGCCGTGCAGCACGGCGGCATTCTGCGCTCGGCACGCCTGACCCTGGTGCTGGGCATGACCTCGCTGATTCCGCTGCTGCTGGTCGGCGTGGTTCCGCTGTTTACCGGCGACACCCTGCAGGCCAATTTCTTCCCGCTCTACCCGCTGGCCCACGATGCAGCCGGGCAAGTGGTCGATGGCAGCTGGAACATGTCCGGCTGGACCCTGATGGCGGGCGGGTTGTTCATGGCCGCGTGGTCGACCTACGGTTTCGAAACGGCGGTGTGCTACACCCGCGAATTCAAGGACCCGAAACGCGACACCTTCAAGGCGATTTTTTACGCGGGCGTGCTGTGTATTTTCGTCTTCACCCTGGTCCCGCTGGCGTTTCAGGGCAGCCTCGGGCTGGGCCAACTAGTGACACCGGCGGTGCTCGATGCCAGCGGTGCGGTGGTTACTCCGGCGGTCTACAGCGGCCTGTTGTCCCCTGCCATCTACAGCGGCATGGGCGTCGGCCAAGTGATGGCCGACAGCATCGGTGGCGGCAAGCTGGTGGCCAACATCGTGCTGATCATGCTGGTGCTCGCCACTTTGCTGGCGATCATGACCTCCATGTCGGGCTCGTCGCGCACCCTGTACCAAGCGTCGGTAGACGGCTGGCTGCCCAAATACCTGGGTCGCACCAATGAACATGGGGCGCCGACAGCGGCCATGTGGACCGACTTGGGTTTCAACCTGCTGTTGTTATTGATGTCGGACTACGTGTTCGTGCTGGCGGCGTCCAACGTCAGCTACATCATCTTTAACTTCCTCAACCTCAATGCCGGCTGGATCCACCGCATGGACCGCCCGGACTGGGCCCGCCCGTACAAGGCGCCCACCCTGCTGCTGGCCGCCGGTGGCGTGCTGAGTTTCGTCAACCTGGCCTGCATGGGCCTGGGCGCCGACATTTGGGGCGCGGGCACACTGCTGACCGGGCTGCTACTGGCGCTGCTGATCCTGCCGGTGTTTTGCTTCCGCCATTACCTGCAGGACAAAGGGCGCTTCCCCGAAGCCATGCTCAACGACCTCTATATCGAGGCCGACTCGGGGCAAAAACGCGCGGGCTGGTTGCCCTACGCCACGTTGATCGCGGGTGTGCTCGTGGTCTATGGCTGCCATCAACTGGCGGTGATCTGACGTTTACGGCTGAAGCATCGGGGCACGTCCCTGATGCTCCAGCCCCTTTTGAACCTCAAGACAACGGTGATTCGATTGAAACCTTCAGCCCAGACACACGCCCGCATCATCGACGGCAAAGCCCTGTCGGCGCAGGTCCTCGACGAGGTTCGCGAAGACGTGCGCGCCCTTGCCGCACAACAGATTTACCCGGCGTTGGCGGTCCTGTTGATCGGCCAGGACCCGGCCAGCGAAGTCTACGTGCGCAACAAACTGCTGCGCGCTAAAGACGTCGGCATCCGCTCGCTGGAGCACCGCCTGCCCGACAACGTCAGCCAGCAGCAGGTGCTGCAACTGATCCAGCGCCTCAACGCCGATCCGGGCGTGAACGGCATTCTGGTGCAACTGCCATTGCCTGCGCACATCAATGAACAAGCGGTGATCCAGGCCATTGCGCCGATCAAGGACGTGGACGGGTTTCATCGTGAAAACGTTGGCGGGCTGGTGCAAGGCGACGAGGTCCTCACACCCTGCACACCCAGCGGCTGCATGCGCCTGCTGCACGAAACCCTCGGTGACCTGAGCGGCCTGCACGCCGTGGTGGTGGGTCGCTCCAACATCGTCGGCAAGCCCATGGCGACCTTGCTGTTGCAGGCCAATTGCAGCGTCAGTGTGGTGCATTCGCGCAGCGTCGATGCTGCGGCGCTGTGCCGTCTGGCGGATATCGTGGTCGCGGCCGTGGGCAGGCCGCAGATGATTGATGCCCGCTGGCTCAAGCCAGGCGCTGTGGTGATTGATGTCGGCATCAATCGAATCGACACCAGCAGCGGGCCCCGACTGGTGGGCGACGTGGATTTTGAGAGCGCGAGTCGCGTTGCCAGCGCCATCACCCCGGTGCCGGGCGGTGTGGGGCCGATGACGATTGCCTATCTACTGAAAAACACCCTGATCGCCAGTGAACTGCAACGCGCAGAGCGCCCGATCAGCTACCCGGCTGTCGGCTGAAACACTCATTTGTAGCCGCTGCCGAAGGCTGCGATCGGCGACACAGTCGTCGTAAATCAGCCAACGCGCTCATCCAGACAGATTCGGGCCACAGGTTTCGCGATCGCTGCGCAATCGATCGCAGCCTCGCGGTGCTCGTCAGCGACTACAACCCCGTGGGAGCTGCCTCTTATCACCCCAGTCGTTTAAATAAAGGGAGGTTGTGGCGAAAAGGAGTACCCTGCCGTCCGGTTTTTATTTTCCGTCTCAGGACCCTCTATGTTTCCCAACGCTGAACGCTATAACCATTCCACTGAATACGCCAACAAGCTGGTAGACCGCATCGGTCAGACCCCGGCCTGGATTGCCCAGCGCATCGGTGTCACTGAAAAACGCATGCGCTACATCCTTGCCGGTTCGCGCACGATCAAAGGCGATACCACCGAGATCCTGATGAGTTACGCCGAGCAGTTTTGTCTGGAAAGTCTGGCCGCTGAAGCCAAGGCCGCGAAAGACCGTGCCCACTCCAAGGCCGCAACACCCGCCAGCGACGCTTAAAACAACCCCATCTGCCCGCCCACCAGCGCGCTGAAGTCATCGTCGACAAACACCAGAATCGCATCGGCCACGGGCTGCAACTGCCGGGTCAGGTAGTGGTCGTAATCGACCTCGGCGGTGCGGTTTTCCAGTGGCTGCGGCCCCGCCACGGTGATGACATAGCTGATATAGCCGCCATTCTGGTATTGCCGGGGTCGGCCTTGCTGGTCGTTGTATTCGTCTGCCAGCCGCGCCGCGCGCACGTGCGGCGGGACGTTGCGCTCGTAGTCGCTCAACGGCCGGCGCAAGCGTTTGCGGTAGATCAGCCATTCGTCATGCTGGCCCGCCAGGGTGCGCTGCACAAAATCGCGCACGTAATCCTGATACGGCTGGCGGTTGAAGATGCGCAAGTACAACGCCTGCTGAAATTGTTGCGCCAGCGGCGACCAGTCGCTGCGCACGGCTTCAAGGCCCTTGTAGACCATTTCTGCCTGCCCGTCAGGGCGCATCACCAGCCCGGCATAGCGTTTTTTACTGCCCTCTTCGGCCCCGCGAATGGTCGGCATCAAGAACCGGCTGTAGTGCGTTTCGAATTGCAGTTCCAGCGCGCTGACCAGCCCGTACTCATCGCGGACATGGGCTTGCCACCATTGGTTAACGTGCTGCACCAGTTCACGGCCGATGCGGGCGGCATCGGCTTCGCTGTGTTCGCTGCGCAGCCAGACAAAGGTCGAATCGGTGTCACCGTAGATCACGCTGTAACCCTGCGCTTCGATCAGGGCGCGGGTCTTGAGCATGATTTCATGGCCACGCAGGGTAATTGACGACGCCAGCCGGGTGTCGAAAAAGCGGCAGCCACTGGAGCCAAGCACCCCATAAAACGAGTTCATGATGATTTTCAGCGCTTGTGACAGCGGTGCGTTTTTCTCGCGTTTGGCCACTTCCCGGCCATTGGCTATCTGCTCGATGATCGCGGGCAAACAATGCCGGGTACGGGAGAAACGCGCGCCCCGAAAGCCCGGAACCGAGTGTTCATCGTCAGGCTCTCGCAGCCCTTCTATCAGCCCCAGCGGGTCGATCAAGAACGTGCGGATGATCGACGGATACAGGCTCTTGTAGTCCAGCACCAGCACCGACTCATACAACCCCGGCTGCGACTCCATGACAAAGCCGCCGGGGCTGGCCTGCGGCGGGTTATCGCCGAGGTTCGGAGCAACATAGCCCTGGCGGTGCATCAGCGGCATGTACAAGTGGTAGAACGCCGCCACCGAACCGCCGCTGCGGTCAGCTTCCAGCCCGGTGACCGAGGCACGTTCCAGCAAAAAGGTCAGCAGCTCGGTCTTGTGGAAGATGCGCGTGACCAGCTCGCAGTCCTTGAGGTTGTAGCGCGCCAGAGCGGGCTTGTCCTCGGCGAACATGCGGTTGATTTCGTCCATGCGCTGGTACGGGGTGCTGATGTCCTTGCCTTCACCCAACAAGGTTTGCGCGACGTTTTCCAGGCTGAACGAGGTAAACGACCAGGTCGCCGAACGCAGCGATTCGATACCGTCGATGATCAAGCGCCCCGCCGCGCTGGCGAAGTAATGATTGTTGCGCGAGCCGTGCTCACGCCACTGCATTTCGCTGCCCCCACGCCCCAACAGCAGCGGAATGCCCAGGCGCCGGGCATGCTCGTGCAATATGCGCATATCGAACTGCACCACGTTCCAGCCAATGATCGCGTCGGGGTCGTGCAGCGCCATCCAGTGGTTCAGGCGAAGCAACAGGTCGCCACGGGTGGCGCAAAACTCGAGGTCGAAATCCACCGGGGTGTCGGCGTCTGTCGCCTTGCCGAGCATGTACACCTGGCGCTGACCACAGCCTTCGAGGGCAATCGAATACAGGTCGCCCTGGGCGCTGGTTTCAATGTCCAGCGAGACCAGTTTTAAACGCGGCCGATAGTCCGGGTGCGGTTTCATCCGCGTATCCAGCAGCGGGCCATCCGTTTGGGGCTGGCCGCTAAAGCTCACCGGGGCGGTGATAAAACGCTCCATCAAATAGCGTTCAGGTGGCCGAATATCGGCCTCGAACACCTCAACCCCGGCGCGGCGCAGGCGCTGGGCGATGTCGATCAATTGCCCATGCTGCTGGCTGTAAAGGCCCAGCACCGGCCGCGAGTGGAAGTCGCGCAGGGCCAGCTCACGCAACTCGATATTGCGCTCATCCTGCACCAGCGCTTCGACCTGAGCACGTTGCGCCTGCGGCACAAACGCGACAGACGTCTGCACCGGCAGGCGCACGTGCTGCGGCCCGTCATCGGTGGCCAGCCAGAACTCCACTTCAACCCCTGACGGCGTATCACGCCAGTGCCGGGTCAGTACAAAGCCATGTCTCAGCACAACGAGGCGCGCCTTACAAACACGTGGCAACCATGGCCAAACGGCGCAACGCAGCACTGTCGTTTGGCTGCTTGGCGTAATAGCTCAAGGCGGTGCCGGTGCCCTGCGGCTGCAGGTCGACAAACGACTCGGCGCCACGGGTATAGACCGTCAAACGACCAGATTTGTCTTTGTCGATATAGGCACTGGCATCCACCCCGAACACACCCTCGTCTTCCCAGGTGAACTTGATGCACTCGGCTACCTTCGGCGTCTCTTTGTCAGAGATCAAGGTCCGCGCGGGGGCCTGGTTGCGGGCTTCGTTCATCGCCGGTGAGACACACCCCGCCAGCAAGGCCAGGCCTACAGCGCCAATCAACATACGCATTGAATATCCCCTCAAAAAAAGTCGCCCACGATAGCACGCGGGTACAACGGATTCATTGGCTGACAGCCAAGCCACAACACATACGATGACTTGATAGCACTTTTTAAAACCGTGCGTTTCTCTACGGGCTCACGCGGACGTAAAAATGGCAATCCGCTTATAGAAATCACCGTTTCCAGGTCTTTTTATAACTGATTGGTTTGATTGAGGCATTGCGAGGTGAAAACTCAAGTCGTATGATGTCTGTTAACTTGATTCGCCCAGCCCTGACTCTAATTCTAATAAGGACCATGCCATGACTGCCGAACACCCTCATCACGCCAGCAAAACGCCCGTGGTCACCAGCCTCCAGGTCATCCCGGTGGCCGGCCACGACAGCATGCTGCTCAACCTCAGCGGTGCCCACGGGCCTTTCTTTACCCGCAACATCGTGATCCTCAAGGACAGCAGTGGCAATGTCGGCGTGGGTGAGGTGCCGGGCGGTGAACGCATTCGGGAAACCCTGGAGGACGCCCGCAGCCTGGTGGTCGGCCAGGCCATCGGCAACTACCAGCGCGTGCTCAACACTATGCGCAGCACCTTTGCTGCCCGTGATGCCGGTGGCCGGGGCCTGCAAACGTTTGACCTGCGCATCACCATTCACGCCGTGACAGCCATGGAGTCTGCCCTGCTCGATCTGCTTGGCCAGTTCCTTGAGGTGCCGGTGGCGGCCTTGCTCGGCGAAGGCCAGCAGCGGGATGCGGTGAAGATGCTCGGCTACCTGTTTTATATCGGCGACCGCCAGCAAACCGATCTGGGATACCGCAGTGAAGAGAGCGCCGATGACTGGTTTCGCCTGCGCAATGAACACGCCATGACCCCCGAGGCCGTGGTACGACTGGCTGAAGCCGCGCAGGCCAAATATGGCTTTAACGACTTCAAGCTCAAGGGCGGCGTGCTGCGCGGCGCTGAAGAAATCGAAGCCGTAACCGCCCTGGCCGAGCGCTTCCCCAACGCACGTATCACCCTGGACCCCAATGGCGCGTGGTCGCTCAAGGAAGCCATCGCCCTGTGCCGCGACCAGCATAAAGTGCTGGCCTATGCCGAAGACCCGTGCGGCGCCGAAAACGGCTATTCCGGGCGCGAAGTGATGGCCGAGTTCCGCCGCGCCACCGGCCTGCCGACCGCCACCAACATGATCGCCACCGACTGGCGCGAAATGGGCCATGCGATCCAGTTGCAATCGGTCGACATCCCGCTGGCCGACCCGCATTTCTGGACCATGCAAGGCTCGGTGCGGGTCGCGCAAATGTGCCACGAATGGGGCCTGACCTGGGGCTCGCACTCCAACAACCACTTTGATATTTCGCTGGCCATGTTCACCCAGGTCGCTGCCGCCGCGCCCGGCGAGATCACCGCCATTGATACCCACTGGATCTGGCAGGACGGCCAGCACCTGACCCGCGACCCGCTGCAGATCATTGACGGGGAGATCCAGGTGCCGGCCAGACCCGGCCTGGGCGTGGACATCGACATGGACGCCGTGGCCAAGGCCCACGAGCTGTACAAAGGCATGGGTCTCGGCGCACGGGACGACAGCATCGCCATGCAATACATGATTCCCGGCTGGAAATTCGATAACAAAAAACCGTGTCTGGTGCGCTGAGCCGCGCTGCACGCACGCCTAATGAGTAAGGATTGAACACATGTCGACAGTTACAGGCCACAACTTTATCGCCGGTCGCCGCAGCGCCACAGGCACCACCCTCCTTCAAAGCCTTGATGCGACCACGGGCGAAGCTCTGCCTTATCACTTTTATCAAGCTACCGCCGAAGAAGTCGACCTCGCCGCCCAGGCCGCCGATGAAGCTTTTGCGAGCTTCCGCCAACTGAGCCCCGAGCGCCGCGCCGAATTCCTCGACGCCGTCGCCGATGAAATCGACCAGTTGGGTGACGATTTTGTCGCCCTGGTCTGCCGCGAAACTGCGCTGCCGGCCGGGCGCATTCAAGGGGAGCGTGGCCGCACCAGCGGGCAGATGCGCCTGTTTGCCAAGGTTTTGCGGCGTGGTGACTTTTTAGGCGCACGCATTGATTTGCCGCTGCCGGATCGCAAGCCGCTGCCCCGCGTAGATCTGCGCCAATACCGGATTGGTGTAGGGCCGATTGCGGTGTTCGGCGCGAGCAACTTTCCGCTGGCGTTTTCAACGGCGGGTGGCGATACCGCCGCAGCCTTTGCCGCAGGTTGCCCGGTAGTGTTCAAGGCCCACAGCGGGCACATGGCGACGGCTGATCAGGTCGGCTGCGCGATTATCCGCGCCGCCGAAAAAACCGGCATGCCCAAAGGCGTGTTCAACATGATTTTTGGTGCAGGCGTCGGCGAGCCGCTGGTCAAGCACCCGGCTATCCAGGCCGTGGGCTTTACCGGGTCGCTGCATGGTGGCAATGCCCTGAGCAAAATGGCCGCCGAGCGCGAGCAGCCGATCCCGGTGTTTGCCGAGATGTCGAGCATCAACCCGGTCATCCTCCTGCCTCAAGCCTTGGCCGCACGCGCGCAAAGCATCGCCAAAGACCTGGCCGCTTCGGTGACCTTGGGCGGCGGCCAGTTCTGCACCAACCCGGGCTTGGTCATCGGTGTGCGCTCACCTGAGTTCAGCGGGTTTGTGCAACAACTGACCCAACACATGAGCGAACAGGCGCCGCACACCTTGCTCAATGCCGGTGGCCTGCGCAATTACGCCAAGGGCATCGAGCAGTTGCTCAACCATGCGGGCATCAGCCATCTGGCGGGTCATGAACAGAGTGGCACGCAAGCGCAACCGCAACTGTTCAAGGCCGATGTCAGCCTGCTGCTGAACAAGGACCCGCTGCTGCAAGAAGAAGTGTTTGGCCCGGCGACCTTGATCATCGAAGTGGCTGATGACGCGCAGTTAAAAGACGCCTTGCTGGCCTTGCGCGGGCAACTGACCGCTACCCTGATTGGCGAACCGGGCGACCTGCAACACTATCAGTGGCTGGTGCCGATCCTTGAACAAAAGGTCGGGCGTATTCTGGTCAACGGCTACCCGACCGGCGTCGAAGTGTGCGATGCCATGGTCCACGGCGGCCCTTACCCGGCCACTTCGGATGCTCGCGGTACGTCGGTGGGTTCGCTGGCGATTGATCGCTTCCTGCGCCCGGTGTGCTACCAGAACTACCCCGACGCCCTGCTTCCCGCAGCGTTGCAGAACAGCAACCCGCTGGGCTTGCAGCGCTTGGTCAATGGCGAGTGGAGTGCGCGAGTGATCGATTAAAAGATCGTCACTCTGTAGGAGCGAGCTTGCCTCGCGATCTTTTGATCTTTCAAAGATCGCGAGGCAAGCT
>NZ_JASCPQ010000064.1:0-32496 GCF_029959305.1 Pseudomonas sp. PS01297 | reverse complement strand
GTGGGAGCTGGCTTGCTCGCGATGCAGACCACATGGTGTCTCTGAACGGGCGCTATTATGCTATCGCGAGCAAGCCCGCTCCCACGGGGATTGCGTCAAAGATGAAGATCCCGCCACGTACTGGTTCTGACCCGACCATTACGCTAGCCTTGGGCCTCGATCACACAGAACGAGACCCATGCGTTTTTCTTTACTAGCCCTGCTTGCCCTCTGCTGGACTCAATCAGCCCACGCCTTCGACACAACCACGCAAAATACCGTGCTCACCGGCTACGTCACCAGTAAAGTGACGTCCGCGCCCTTCGATCACAAACTGCTATGTGCCGCCCAGGATGACGCTGCCGTCTTTATTGCCAGTGACGGTCAACAGCGAGGCGCGCAGCTGGAGTCTGCCTTGCGCTATCTGCGCCAGACCCAGCCTGAATTGAATGCCTCCGACCTTGAACTGGCACAAGCAATTCTCGTCCAATAAATACCCGCGTTTTCTGGAGATGTTTCATGCGTAGCCCTTTAATTGTCGCCACCCTTGGCCTGTTGTTGCTCGCCGATGTGGCGCAAGCACAGACCGTTGTGCAGACCAGCAACATCATCGTGCGCGCGTTTGGCCGTTCCATCGACTTCACCTCCGACACCACCACGTCCATTCGTGACTCTAAAGTAGTCCGTGAAGCCCACGATGACGCCGCCACATTCGTCGCCAGCGAAGGCTCCATTCGTGGCGTGCAGCTGGAGTCCGCCTTCAATACCCTGCGCGATCGCCTGCCTGAAGCGCGTAACGCCAGCGACCATGACCTCGCCGAAGCTATCCTCGCGCTGTGAAACCACTGACGGGCTGGCTCGCGGCGTGTGCCCTGCTGCTTATCGGCAGTAATGCCCACGCGGCCCTCCATCTGCAGCTCATAACAGAGGGCCTGACACCCGCCCAGCAGCACGCCAGCCAAGCGCTGCTCGATGAAGCCATGCAAAAGCTGCCCCCGCGCTTCATCGAGCAACTGGATCGCCAGATTGTGGTCGGCTGGAGCGATGACATGCCCAGCAACGCCTACGGGCAAGCCTCGTTGGTGTCTGAGCTGGACCTGAATCGCAACCTCCTGGCCAGCCTCACCGATGGCTCGGCCGCGACTCAAAAGACCAATCGCCCCCACGGCACCGTGCGCCAGGAAATGCTCGCCACCGTTCTGCACGAGCTGACCCACCTCTATGACCGCGCCCGCCTCTGGCCTGCCGCAGACCGCACGCTCATCCAGCGCTGCGCACGGCAAAGCAACAGCACGGGGCTCATCGGCCTGCCCGACCAATGCCGTGGCCAGACCGAGCGCCGCTTTACCCTCAGCGATGACCCGCGCCTGCTCGACCTCGCCGGTTGGCAGCAATACGTGGGCCGCCGTGGTGAGCGCGAGCAAGACAACCATCAGGTCGTGCGCAGCCCGGACCTGTACGAAGTCACCAACCCCAAAGAATTCGTCGCGGTCAACATGGAGTACTTCCTCCTCGACCCGGCCTACGCGTGCCGGCGCCCGGCGCTGTACCGCTACTACAAAGATCATTTCGGCTGGGCACCGGCTGCCAAAGACGACTGCCCCAAGAGCTTCCCCTTTTTGAACGCCGGCAACGACTTTGCCAAACAGCCCCTCGGCACCGTTGACCCCGAGCGCGTATACGCCGTCGACTACCTGCTGGCCGAGGCCAACCAGGAATGGGCCAGCCGCTGGGGCCACAGCATGCTGCGCCTGGTGATTTGCGCCCCCGGCCGGCCACGCGGTCCAGATTGCCGACTCGACCTGCAAGAACACTTGGTATTGTCCTACCGGGCGTTTGTGAACGACGTACAGCTTTCAAGCTGGGACGGCCTGACCGGCGCCTACCCGTCGCGCCTGTTTGTACTGCCGCTGGCCCAGGTTATCGATGAATACACCAAAACCGAACTGCGCAGCCTCGCCTCTGTACCGCTGAACTTGAGCCGCCCGGAAATCGAAGAAGTGGTTGAGCACGCTGCCGAGATGCATTGGAGCTACGACGGCAGCTATTACTTTGTGTCCAACAACTGCGCAGTCGAAACCCTGAAACTGCTGCGCAGCGGCAGTGACAACGCGCAGCTCAAAGGCTTGGACAGCATCGTGCCCAATGGCCTGCTGGAAGTGCTCAAAGCCCGTGGTCTGGCCGACACCAGCGTGCTGGACGACCCGCGCGAGGCGCTGCGTATGGGCTACCGGTTTGATTCCTACCGCGACCGCTATCAAGCCATGTTCGACGTGCTGAAAACCCGCCTGCCGATCAAGCAGACCAGCGTTGAAGACTGGATGGCCCTGGACGCCGAGCAACGCCGCCCATGGTTTGAAAAGGCCGACCTGCGCGCCAGCGCGGCGTTGTTGCTGCTCGAACAGGCCAGCTTCCGCCGCCAGTTGCTGCTCGCTCAAGACGAGGTCAAGCAAAAGTACCTGGGCGCACGCGGGCTTAAAGATGGCGGCATGGACAAAGCCAACAAAACCCTGCAAGAGATCCTCGCCAGCAGCGGCTTCCTCAGCCGCCCGGCCGAACTGCTCGGCAGCAGCGGCTATGGCCTGCCCCAGGCTAAAGAGTGGCAAATGCTCGAGTCCGAAAGCAGCCAGCGCCAGCAACAGTTGCTACGCCTGACCAGCGATCTGGACAAAGAAGTGCGCAGCCTCCTTGAGCCGGCCCGCGCAGCGGAAATCGCCGCCACCGAAGCCAACGTCAAACAGATCGGCGAACACCTGCGCGCCATTCACAAAGCCGCAGGCGGCCTGCAACTCCCGTAGGAGCGAGCTTGCCTCGCGATCTTTTGATCTTACGCCCCCGGCACAAACTGCTTCTGCGCCGTGCCGTGGGCGATCAGCCGCGACAGGTAATTCATTTTCTCCGCATCCTGATCCACAAAGCGGAAGGTCAGTTGCAACCAGTCGCTGTCCGGCTTGGGTTCGTACGCGACGATGGCGTGCAAGTAGCCATTCAAACGCGCCACCTCGGCCCGCTCGCCTTGCTCAAGGTCCAATACCGCACTGGCCAGGATCTGCGGCAGCTCATCGCCACGGCGCACCACCAGCAGCGCCTCCTTGAGGCTGAGCGCTTTGATCACACACGGCTGAATCCCCGTTGGTAATCGCAGCTGGCCTTGGCCGCGCCCCGTGGGTGTCTGGCTGGCCGGGCGGGCCACAGGCGCCGCTGCTGCAGCCGGTCGGCTCGGCGCGGTCGGCATCACCACTTGCGCTTTGCCACCGGTCAAGGCACTCAACGAATCGTTGGCCAGGCCGGTGCTGGCTCGCACCGGGGCGCTGGCCATTACCGCATTCAGCAAGCCGGCCTTGGTGAAGGCCTTTTTCACTTTGGTCAGCAATTGCTCATTGGTGAACGGCTTGCTGACAAAGTCCGAAACCCCGGCCTGAATCGCCTGTATCACGTTCTCTTTATCACCACGGCTGGTGACCATGATGAACGGCAGCGTTTTAAGGCGGTCCTGCTCACGGCACCACGTCAGCAGTTCAAGGCCCGACATCTCCGGCATTTCCCAGTCGCACAACACGAGGTCAAACGGCTCGCGGGTCAGCAGCGCCTGAGCTTTGCGGCCGTTGACCGCGTCTTCGATGCGGATACCGGGAAAATAGTTACGCAGGCAGTTTTTAACCAGATCGCGGATAAACGACGCGTCATCCACCACCAACACACTGACCTTGCTCATCGACTGCTCCTTTAGAATCCTGACAACCCTGCGCCAAATGATGGCCATTTGCCAAGACCGATCAGCGCCTCGTCCCTTTTTACAGTTCGCCAAGCGCCTTAACTATAAACGCCACAAACGAAAACGCCCGGCAATGAGCCGGGCGTTTTATGTCGCGGGCAGTCTTAGTTATCGTCCGCTTGCGACTCAACATTAGCCTTGGTGCCTTCAACTTCTTCACGCATGCGCTTAAGGCCCATGTGGCGCACGTCTGTACCGCGTACCAGGTAAATCACCAATTCCGAGATATTGCGGGCGTGGTCGCCGATACGCTCCAGCGAACGCAGCACCCAAATGATGCTCAACACACGCGTAATAGAGCGCGGGTCTTCCATCATGTATGTGGCCAGCTCGCGCAGTGCGGTTTTGTATTCGCGGTCGATGATCTTATCGTACTGCGCCACCGACAACGCCAGGTCAGCGTCAAAACGCGCAAAGGCGTCCAAGGCATCGCGCACCATGTTGCGCACCTGGTCGCCAATGTGGCGCACCTCCACGTAGCCGCGTGGCGCCTCGCCTTCTTCGCACAGCTGAATGGCCCGGCGCGCGATCTTGGTCGCTTCGTCACCGATGCGCTCCAGGTCGATCACCGACTTGGAGATGCTGATGATCAGCCGCAAGTCAGAGGCCGCAGGCTGGCGACGGGCCAGAATGCGCAGGCACTCCTCGTCGATGTTGCGCTCCATCTGATTGATCTGTTCGTCGATCTCACGCACTTGCTGAGCCAACCCGGAGTCGGCCTCAATCAACGCCGTGACCGCGTCATTAACCTGTTTCTCGACCAGCCCGCCCATGGCCAACAAGTGGCTGCGTACTTCTTCGAGTTCCGCATTGAACTGCGCGGAAATGTGATGGGTGAGGCCATCCTTTGAAATCATGGTCTTGCTCCGCAAAAGCCTCAAGCGACAAGCTTCAAGCTACAAGTTAAATGTGTCGTTACGCCGCTCTGCTTTCTCTTGCCGCTTGAAGCTAAAAGCTTGTCGCTGCGTCTAGCCATACCGCCCGGTTATGTAGTCTTCGGTCTGTTTTTTGGCCGGGTTGGTGAACAGGGTATCGGTGTCGCCGTATTCAACCATTTTGCCCATGTACATGAACGCGGTGTAGTCCGAAACCCGGGCCGCCTGTTGCATGTTGTGGGTCACGATGACGATGGTGAACTTGGACTTGAGTTCGTAGATCAGCTCTTCGACTTTCAGCGTCGAAATCGGGTCGAGCGCCGAGCACGGCTCATCGAGCAGCAACACTTCAGGCTCAACGGCGATGGTACGGGCAATCACCAGACGCTGCTGCTGACCACCGGACAAGCCCAGTGCCGACTCGTGCAGACGGTCTTTCACCTCGTCCCACAATGCCGCGCCTTTAAGTGCCCACTCCACTGCTTCGTCGAGCACGCGCTTTTTGTTGATGCCCTGGATGCGCAGACCATACACCACGTTTTCGTAGATGGTCTTGGGGAACGGGTTCGGCTTCTGGAACACCATGCCCACACGACGGCGCAGCTCGGCCACGTCTTCGCCCTTGCGGTAGATGTTGTGGCCGTACAGGTTGATTTCGCCTTCCACCCGGCAACCGTCAACCAGATCGTTCATGCGGTTAAAGGTACGCAGCAAGGTGGACTTGCCGCAGCCCGACGGGCCGATAAACGCGGTAACCCGCTGTTTCGGAATGTTCAGGCTGACATCGTACAGTGCTTGTTTTTCGCCGTAGTACAGGTTCAGGCCCGGCACTTCAATAGCGACGGTTTCGTCAGCCAGGCTCAGGCTCTGTTTGCTGCGACCCAAGGCTGACATGTTAACGCCGTGGGTTGAGGAATCATGCTGCATGGGTTGCTCCATACGCTAAATATTCGTTTTGGCTATCTATGGTCACTAAAAAGGGCCAGTGGTATGCCAGATTCTGTGGGAGCGGGCTTGCTCGCGATTCAGGCGGCTCGCTCTAACCTTGAAACCGCAGAGATGCCATCGCGAGCAAGCCCGCTCCCACACTTAAGATTCCGTTATCAATCAGCTATCCAGCGCCTTGTATTTCTCGCGCAGGTGGTTACGGATCCACACCGCCGACAGGTTCAGGGTCGCGATCACCAGCACCAGCAGCAGCGCGGTGGCGTACACCAGCGGGCGGGCGGCTTCAACGTTGGGGCTCTGGAAACCCACGTCATAAATGTGGAAGCCCAGGTGCATGATCTTCTGGTCAAGGTGCAAGTAAGGGTAGTTGCCATCCAGCGGCAACGACGGCGCCAGTTTGACCACGCCCACCAGCATCAGCGGCGCCACCTCACCCGCGGCGCGGGCCACGGCCAGGATCAGGCCGGTCATCATGGCCGGGCTGGCCATCGGCAGCACGATCTTCCACAAGGTCTCGGCTTTGGTCGCGCCCAGGGCCAACGAACCTTCACGGACGGTACGCGGGATACGCGCCAGCCCTTCTTCTGTGGCCACAATCACCACCGGCACCGCCAGCAGCGCCAGGGTCAACGACGCCCACAACAGCCCAGGCGTACCGAACGTCGGCGCCGGCAAGGCTTCGGCAAAGAACAGCCGGTCAACCGAGCCGCCCAACACGTACACAAAGAAACCCAGGCCAAACACCCCGTACACAATGGCCGGTACGCCTGCGAGGTTGTTGACCGCGATACGGATGACCCGCGTCAGGGTGTTTTGCTTGGCGTATTCACGCAGGTACACCGCAGCAAGAACGCCGAACGGGGTCACGATCACGGCCATGATCAAGGTCATCATCACGGTGCCGAAAATCGCCGGGAAGATCCCGCCTTCGGTGTTCGCTTCACGTGGGTCCTGACTCAAAAACTCCCAGATGTTGCCGAAATACATGGCCAGCTTCTGCCAGCTGTTCATGTTGTTCGGTTGATAAACCTTCACCACTTTGCCGATGTTGATTTCCAGCTCTTTGCCGTTGGCATCACGGGCCGTGAGGCTGTCGCGGTTGAACTGTGCGTGCAAGTCGGCCAAGCGGTCTTCGACCGCTTTATAGCGTGCGTTCAGCTCGGCACGCTCGGCGTCCATGTCTGCTTGTGCGGTGGCATCCAGCTTGCCTGCCAGCTCCAGTTTGCGGCCGTGCAAACGAATACGCTCCAGCCCGGCATTGATGGCGCCAATGTCTTTCTTTTCCAGTTGGCTGAGTTGCGCTGCCAACGCATTAACGCGTTTGACGCGCGCCTTCAACTCGGGCCAGGCCGCAGCACCTTCCGCTACCACCTGACCGTTCTCTTTCACGTTAACCAGATAGCCGTAGAAGTTGCCCCACTCGCGACGTTCAATCGCCATCAGCTCTGGCGGCGTGCTTTCGCCGGTCAACCACTCACCCACCACCCAGGTAAAGTCGTTGCCGTTGAGGTCGCGGTTACCCACCTTGATCAGCTCGCGCGTCATGAACTCCGGGCCTTGGTCCGGCACAGGCAAGCCTGCACTTTTCAGGCGCTCACGGGGCACTTCTTCTTTTTGCACCACTTCGCCGATCACCAGGTGATCAGCACTGCCTGGCACGTTGTACTGCGCCTGTATCAGGTCGGCTGGCCAAAAGTGGCCCAGACCGCGCACGGCAATAACCGACAGCAAACCGATAGTCATGATGACCGCGATGGTCACCGCACCACCGCTGATCCAGACGCCGGGGGCGCCGCTCTTGAACCAGCCTTTGAGGGAGTTCTGCTTCACAGACTTCTACCTTCCTTAAAGCGACGAATATTTCTTGCGCAGACGCTGACGGATCAGCTCGGCAAGAGTGTTCATGACAAAGGTGAACAACAGCAGCACCAGCGCCGAGAGGAACAGCACGCGGTAATGACTACCGCCCACCTCCGACTCCGGCATCTCCACCGCTACGTTCGCCGCCAAGGTGCGCAAGCCTTCGAACAGGTTCAGTTCCATGACCGGGGTGTTACCCGTGGCCATCAACACAATCATGGTCTCGCCAACCGCACGGCCCATGCCGATCATCAAGGCCGAGAAGATCCCCGGGCTGGCCGTCAGGATGACCACGCGGGTCATGGTTTGCCACGGCGTGGCGCCCAGCGCCAGCGAGCCCAATGTCAGGCCGCGCGGCACGCTGAACACGGCGTCTTCAGCAATCGAGTAGATATTCGGGATCACCGCAAAGCCCATCGCCAGCCCCACCACCAATGCGTTTCGCTGGTCGTAGGTGATACCCAGGTCATGGGAGATCCACAGACGCATATCGCCGCCGAAGAACCAGGCTTCCATGTACGGGCTCATGTACAGCGACAGCCCACACACCAGCAGCACCACAGGAATCAGAATGATCGTTTCCCAGCCTTCCGGGATCCGCAAACGAATGGACTCCGGCAGGCGGCTCCAGCCAAAGCCCGCCAGCAGAATGCCCACCGGCATCAGCACCAGCAGACTGAAAATACCCGGCAAGTGACCTTCGACATACGGCGCCAGGAACAGACCGGCGAAGAAGCCCAGAATCACCGTCGGCATGGCTTCCATCAGCTCGATCACCGGCTTGACCTTGCGCCGCAGGCTCGGGGCCATGAAGTAAGCGGTATAGATCGCTGCGGCAACCGCCAGCGGCGCCGCCAACAGCATCGCGTAGAACGCCGCCTTCAAGGTCCCGAAGGTCAACGGCGCCAGGCTCATCTTCGGTTCGAAGTCGGTGTTGGCAGCGGTGGATTGCCACACATATTTAGGTGCGTCGTAGTTCTCGTACCAGACCTTGCTCCACAACGCGCTCCAGGACACTTCCGGGTGCGGGTTCTTCAAGAACAGCGGGATCAGCTTGCCGCCCTCTTCCACGATGATGCGGTTGGCACGTGGCGAGAGCGCCATGATGCCAGGGCCTTCAGCGACCTTTTCTACTAATAAAGTGCGATGCGCGGTGCTGTGGAACACGCCAATCTCACCGGCAGCGTCCAGGGCCAGAAAGCCTTTGCGGCGCTGCTCGGCGGTAATCTCAACGATCGGCGACGTGCCCATCTGGAAGCTGCGGATGTGCTTGAAACGCAGCTCACCGTCCGAATCACGGGCCATAAACCACTGGCTCAGACCGCCTTTCGAATCACCAAAAATCAGCGAGATCCCGCCGACCAATTGCGTGCTGGCGGTGATTTCGGTGTTGGCGTCTTCCAGCAGTTTGTAACGGCCATTAAGGCTCTTGTCGCGCAAGCTGAACACATCCGCCTGGGCCCGACCGTTGACCACATACAGCCATTGCTGGCGAGGGTCGATATACAGCGCCTTGACCTTCTCGGTCATCTGCGGGAGATCGATGCGGCTTTCGGACTTGGTGACCTCGCCGGTCATCATGTTCTCTTCACTGGTCAGCGTGACGACGTTCAGTTGCGAGCCTGTAGACCCCGCCAGCACGACGGTCGAGTCGTTCACGTTGAGGTTCACGTGATCCAGCGCGAGGCCGCGCGGGTCAAGGGTGATCGGCGCATCGCCATACGGGTATTCAATGGCCGGGGTGATGGTCTTTTTGCCATCCGGGTAACTGACTTTATAGGTGTGCCGGAACACCAGCGCCTGACCGTTGGACAGGCCCAACACCACCACCGGGCTACCCGGCTGGTCTTCACCGAGCGAGGTCACGTGGGTATCGGCCGGCAGCGGCAGGTTAACCCGCGACAGTTCGCTGCCATCCTTGACGCTAAAGAACAGCACCATGCCCTTGTCCGACACGCGCATACCCACCTGATTCTGCTCTTCAACCGAGAGCATCAGAGGCTTGCCAGCATCTTGCATCCACACCGGTGTTATCGGCGTTTTGGCGGTCAGGTCAGCACCCTGGAACAGCGGGTACACCACATAGCCCAGGAAGAAGAAGATCAACGTGATGGCGCCCAGCACGGCAAGGCCGCCAATAAACACATACCAACGGGTCAGATGATCTTTGAGCGCACGGATGCGACGCTTGCGTTTGAGTTCAGGCGTATTGAAATCAATGCGCTTGGGAGCGGAGGTCGAAGTCATTCGGGAATTGGCCAGATCATTCATGCGCACACCCTAGCGGGCCTGTATGACAAAAAGATGACAAATCAGTGACGCAAAAAACCGCTGACCAGCGGACCTGGTAGCGGAACGAAAATGCAGCGAACCGTTAGTCGCTACCGCAGGCTACGATGGGTCTTTCAAGACCTCAAGGCAACGGCTAGCACCGTAACCTCATCGCAGCCTGCTGCATAGCAGAAGGCTTAGTTGCCTTCTTTCAGACCCAGGTCAGCCAAGGCTTTTGCAGCCACTTTAGCCGGCAGCGGGATGTAGCCGTCTTTCACGACCACTTCCTGACCTTGCTTGGACAGGACCAGCTTGATGAACTCGGCTTCCAGCGGGTTCAGCGGCTTGTTAGGCGCCTTGTTCACGTACACGTAAAGGAAACGCGACAGCGGGTATTTGCCGTTCAGTGCGTTCTCTTCGGTGTCTTCGATGAAGTCAGTGCTGCCTTTTTTGGCCAGTGCGACGGTCTTCACGCTAGCGGTTTTGTAACCGATGCCCGAGTAACCGATGCCGTTCAGCGAGGAGCTGATGGACTGCACAACCGACGCCGAGCCAGGTTGCTCGTTCACGTTAGGCTTGTAGTCACCTTTGCACAGGGCTTCTTCTTTGAAGTAGCCATACGTGCCGGATACCGAGTTACGGCCAAACAGCTGAACCGGCTTGTTGGCCAGATCGCCTTTGACGCCCAGGTCGCCCCAGGTTTTTACGTCATCTTTAGCGCCGCACAGACGAGTCGACGAGAAAATCGCGTCCACTTGTTCCATGGTCAGGTGCTGGATCGGGTTGTCTTTGTGCACGAACACCGCCAGGGCATCCACAGCCACCGGCACGGCGGTTGGCTTGTAGCCGTACTTCTGCTCGAAAGCAGCCAGTTCGGTGTCCTTCATTTTGCGGCTCATCGGGCCCAGGTTAGAGGTGCCTTCAGTCAGCGCAGGTGGCGCGGTGGCAGAGCCAGCGGCCTGAATCTGGATGTTTACGTTTGGATATTCTTTCTTGTAAGCCTCAGCCCACAATGTCATCAGGTTCGCCAGGGTATCGGAACCAACGCTGGACAGGTTGCCAGACACACCGGTGGTCTTGGTGTAAGCCGGGATAGTCGGATCTACACCCGTCGCAACCGCGTTAGCAGCCGCAACGCCCGCGGCGACAAAAGTCAGGGCCGCCATCACACGCTTCAGTTTCATGCCTTACTCCTAGCAAACCGGGTTAGATGAATCGGGGGCCAGTATCAGCAGGCCTGATGACTACTCTATGAACCGATTGTGACAATTAGATGAAATGCCATCATTGAGCCATAAATGATGGCACTCATCGAGACTGCTAAAAGCCGTGAAGCTTAAGCCGCGTAATCAGCGCCCCTTTTTCCACAGATAAGCGCCCACACACAGCCCCATCAGAGAAATAATCGCCACGTAATACGCCGGACCCATCGGGCTTTCCTTAAGCAACAAGGTCACAGCCATGGGCGTCAGGCCGCCGAAGATCGCGTAGGCCAGGTTGTACGAGAACGACAAACCGCTGAAACGGATCACAGGCGGGAAGGCTTTAACCATGACATACGGCACCGCGCCGATAGTGCCTACAAACAAACCGCTCAAGGCATACAGCGGGAACAGCCAATCCGGGTGCTGCAACAGGCTGTGATAGAAGGTCCACGATGTGATCAACAGCGCAGCGCAGCCCACCACAAAAACTTTGCCCGCACCAAAGCGGTCAGCCAGGGCACCCGAAGCAATGCAACCCAGGCTCAGGAACACAATGGCCAGGCTGTTGGCTTGCAATGAAGTGGTGGCCGGGAAGCCGTACACGGTTTGCAACACAGTCGGGGTCATCAAGATGATCACGATGATCCCGGCAGACAGCAGCCAGGTCAGCAACATCGAAATCACAATGGCGCCACGGTGGTCACGCAATACCGTTTTAAGCGGTACTTCTTCGGCCAGCGCCTTGCGCAGTTGCAGCTCGGCAAACACCGGGGTCTCGTGCAGCCAGCGGCGCAGGTACACCGCGAACAAGCCGAACACACCGCCCAACAGGAATGGAATACGCCAGGCGAAGTCCGAGACTTCGGCCGGGGTGTAGATCGAGTTGATCGCAGTGGCCACCAGCGAGCCCAGCAGAATACCGGCCGTCAAGCCGCAGGTCAGGGTGCCGCAGGCATAGCCAACGTGACGCGCCGGCACGTGCTCCGAAACAAAAACCCATGCTCCCGGTACTTCGCCACCAATGGCCGCGCCCTGGATCACCCGCATCAGCAGCAACAGGATCGGCGCCAGCATGCCGATCTGCTCATACGTCGGCAGCAACCCCATGATCAGCGTCGGCACAGCCATCATGAAAATGCTCAAGGTGAACATCTTTTTGCGCCCCAGTAGGTCGCCGAAGTGCGCCATGACGATGCCACCCAAGGGCCGTGCCAGGTAACCCGCGGCAAAAATGCCAAAGGTCTGCATCAGGCGTAGCCACTCAGGCATGTCAGCCGGGAAAAATAGCTTTCCGACGACCGTGGCGAAGAACACAAAGATGATGAAATCGTAAAACTCCAGCGCACCGCCCAGAGCGGACAACGACAAGGTTTTGAGGTCATTACGCGACAACGGTCGCGAGGGGGGTGCGGCACTGGAAGGCTCAGTGATCATGAGGTATGGCTTCTCTTATTAGGTTCGGCGAAAGCTGCATCGATGCCGGCAAGGCTTGGTAGGCCTTGAAAGATAACAAATTGTTTGCAAAAGCATAGAGCTAGACGCACAGCGGCTTGAAAAAGCAGAACCGGAAGGTCGTCGGGCGAGCGATCGCCCGATATACTCGTGCCCGAATGAAACATTCGGAAACTACCTGGGTTGCTGTGCGAAAGCGCCCGCTGGGCCCTCCCCAGCCGATTTCGCAGAGTTTCCCTTGGCGCGGCTTATGAAGAACGTGACGAACGTAGTATGTTCGGGCTGAATCGTTTTTCTTTAGACGCTTATTCACCCGCAATACACATGATGAATCACGGGTCAGAGGCCCTTCGGCATGATAGAGCTCGAACAAGAAGATCCAATCCCGCAAGGCGACCTCGCCTTGCAAATCACCGCATTGCCACGCGAAACCAATGGTTTCGGCGATATTTTTGGTGGCTGGCTGGTCTCGCAAATGGACCTGGCCGGCACCGCAATGGCCAGCAAGGTTGCAGGTGGCCGAGTAGCCACCGTCGCGATTGATCGCATGGCGTTTCTGGTGCCTGTGGCCGTCGGCGCGCAGTTGTCGTTCTATACCCAGGCACTGGAAATCGGCCGCAGCTCGATCCAGATGATGGTTGAAGTCTGGAGCGACGACCCGCTGTCCAGCGAATGGCGCAAAGTCACCGAAGCCGTGTTTGTCTTCGTTGCCATTGATGGCAGCGGCCGCACACGTTCCGTTCCGCCACGCCGCTAACCCGCCCCTGTATAGAGAGCCTGCCATGTACCACATTGAGTCTGTCACCCTGGACGAACTGGAGTGCTGGCACTTTCAGCATGGCCAGGCCCAGCTACTGGTCGCCAAACAAGGCGCGCAGGTTCTCAGCTATCAGGTTGGCGATGAGCCGCCAATTGTCTGGCTCAATGAAAAAGCCCAATTCAAAACAGGTCATGGCATCCGCACCGGCATGCCGGTGTGCTGGCCGTGGTTTGGCAATCTGGCGCGCAACCCGGACAGCGTGCAGGCCATGCGCGACAGTACTGAGCCCGCCACCGCCCACGGCCTGGTGCGCACCCGTGAATGGGAAGTGCTGGAAATCGACGATGCAGGTGAAGCCCTGCACATTGCGTTGGGCCTGCCCCACATCGAAGGCGGCCTGCCCGGTTGGCCCCATGACGTGGCACTGACCCTGAACATCCGTCTCGATACCCAGTTGCATGTCAGCCTCACCAGCCACAACCGCAGCGACGCACCGGTGAGCATCAGCCAGGCGCTGCACAGCTATTTCGCCGTCAGCGACGTGCGCAAGGTTCATGTCGAAGGCGTTGAGGGTCTGACTTACATCGAAACCCTTGATGACTGGAAGCGCGTGCAACAAGTCGGCAACTTGACCTTTACCGGTGAGACCGACCGTATCTACCTGGACACACCGCCACAGTTGAGCATTGTCGACGCCGACTGGAACCGCAGCATCCAGCTCACCAGCCAAGGCTCGCGCTCTGCCGTGATCTGGAACCCGTGGATCGACAAAGCCGCTGCGCTCGGCGACATGGCGTTAGATGGCTGGCAACGCATGCTCTGCATCGAAACCGCCAACGTCATGGACGACATCATCACCCTGGCGCCAGGCGCGAGCCACACCTTGGGTGTGAGCATCAGCAGCCAAAAACTGGCCTGAACCGTAGGAGCGAGCTTGTCTCGCGATCTTTTGATCGTTTAAAAGATCGCGAGGCAAGCTCGCTCCTACAAGTCAGCTGTTACAAATCCGCCTCAACCACCACCCGCACTTTGCTGGCATCCAGTGCATAAGCCGCATCCGCCAGGTCATTGCTGACCTTCTCGACTTTCAGCGTGCCCGTGACCCACAGCGGCGTATAGATGTCGTCCAGCTTCAAGCCTTTTGGATAGCGCACCAGCACCAATTGGTTGGGCGGCGGCGGTGGCACATGGATGCAAGCCCCCGGGTAAGGCACCAGGAAAAACAGTGTGCTGCGGCCTTTGGCGTCGGTTTCCAACGGCACGGGGTAACCGCCCAAACGGATATTTTTGCCGTTCATGCTGGCGACTGTTTTGTTGGAATACATCACGGCCGGCAGGCCTTTGCTTTGTTTCAAGCCACCCTTATCGGTAAACGTCCCCTGAGCTTCAGGCGAGTTGTGATCGATTTCAGGCATGGCTTCGAGGGCTTTCTGATCCGACTTGGGCATCAAGTCGAGCCAGTCGGTTTCGGGCAGTTCTGCCGCGTGTACCAGGCCGCAGCCCAGCAAAAGAAAGGTCAGTAGAAGGCGGCGCATGAAGAGCTCAATCAAAGAGAAGTGAATACGTCGCGCATTCTAGCCCTCTCTGCGATCGGCGCAGAGAGGGCCGCACGCGATCAGCTCTTTTTCTTCACCATGCCGTAAATGACCAGCAGGATAATGGCGCCGATTACCGCACCAATAAAGCCGGCACCTTCGCCAGCATGGTAGATACCCAACGCCTGCCCACCATAGGTCGCCGCCAAAGAGCCCGCGATACCCAGAATGATGGTCATGATCCAGCCCATGCTGTCGTCACCCGGTTTTAGGAAACGAGCCAGCAGGCCAACGATCAAGCCGATAAAAATGGTTCCGATGATGCCCATGCACGCGTCCTCTCATTAGATGGCGTTAACCAAAGCCTAGTCAGCACTTTGGTTTCACGCCATCAGAGAGCAACGACACCGCAATGGTTCCGTCGCCTGCTGGCTTATGCCTCGTCGATCAACGCCTCAACGCGCTGGATTTGCGCGTTCAGGGTGGCCATGTCGGCGCAGCGCAAGTTGGCATGGCCCACTTTGCGGCCGGCCTTGAAGGCTTTGCCGTAGTGATGCAAATGGCAGTCGGCAATCGCGATCACCTGCTCAACCGGTGGCACGCGGCCGATGAAGTTGAGCATGGCGCTCTCGCCCACCTTGGCAGTCGAACCCAGCGGCAGGCCAGCGATGGCGCGCAGGTGGTTTTCGAACTGGCTGCACTCGGCGCCTTCGGTGGTCCAGTGGCCGGAGTTGTGCACACGCGGGGCAATTTCGTTGGCTTTGAGGCCACCGTCGACTTCAAAGAACTCGAAAGCCATCACGCCCACGTAATCCAGGTGCTTGAGCACGCGGCTGGAATAGTCTTCAGCCAAGGCTTGCAGCGGATGATCCGTGCTCGCTACCGACAATTTGAGAATGCCGCTGTCGTGGGTGTTGTGCACCAACGGGTAAAACCGGGTTTCGCCATCACGACCGCGCACGGCGATCAGCGACACTTCACCGGTAAACGGTACAAAGCCTTCCAGCAGGCAAGCAACGCTGCCCAGCTCAGCAAATGTCCCTTCAACATCAGCCGCAGTGCGCAGCACTTTCTGACCTTTGCCGTCATACCCCAGGGTACGGGTTTTGAGCACCGCAGGCAGACCGATACTGGCCACCGCCGCGTCCAGATCCGCCTGGGACTGGATGTCAGCGAACGCAGGCGTCGGAATGCCCAAGTCCTTGAACATGCTCTTTTCGAACCAGCGGTCACGGGCAATGCGCAGGGCATCGGCACTCGGGTAAACCGGTACGAATTGCGACAGGAATGCCACGGTTTCAGCCGGGACGCTTTCAAACTCAAACGTCACCAGATCAACCTGGTCAGCCAACTGGCGCAAATGATCCTGATCGCCGTAGTCCGCACGAATGTGCTCGCCCAAGGCAGCAGCACAGGCATCAGGTGCCGGGTCCAGGAAGGCGAAGTTCATGCCCAGCGGAGTCCCCGCCAGGGCCAGCATGCGACCGAGTTGGCCGCCACCGATTACACCGATTTTCATCGTCAAAAACCTCAGGCCAGGCGCGGGTCTGGATTGTCCAGCACGCTGTCAGTCTGCTCTGCACGGAATGCTTTCAATACGGTATGGAACTGCGGGTGCTTGGCGCCCAGAATGCTCGCCGACAACAGCGCGGCGTTGATCGCGCCAGCCTTGCCGATAGCCAGAGTAGCGACCGGAATGCCAGCAGGCATTTGCACGATCGACAGCAGCGAGTCGACACCCGACAGCATCGACGACTGCACCGGCACACCCAGTACTGGCAAATGGGTTTTAGCGGCACACATGCCTGGCAGGTGAGCGGCGCCACCGGCCCCGGCAATAATGACCTCGATCCCGCGGCCTTCGGCCTCTTCGGCATACTGGAACAGCAAATCCGGAGTCCGGTGGGCAGAGACCACTTTAACTTCGTAAGGGATGCCGAGTTTTTCCAGCATATCGGCGGTGTGGCTGAGGGTGGACCAATCGGACTTGGAGCCCATGATCACGCCTACCAGTGCACTCATCGTCGCGCCTCTTCTCTTGGGCGCCCGCAGGCGCGTCAAAAAACAACAAGCCACGTGGAGGATCCGACGTGGCTTGTTATAGAAATTAAGGCCGGTCATGCCAGCCGAAGGCCGCGCAGTATACCCCAAAGAGGCCACTTGAAAGCACCTTTGGCGACCATCTGTCTGCAGGCAAATAAAACCCTGAAATAGCTGGTTTTACTGACCGACAGGTCAATAATTGACAGCATTAGAGGCATGTTGCCGCCTGCTGCAAGGCTTACGACACGAGGTGATATTGGCTACTTATAGAATCGAACTCGATGTATGCCGCAAACACGTAATAACCGCTTAACTCTTTATGCAGCACTCAAATAATTAAATACCTGTAAGGACTGCAGGTGGCACTCACACCACTAAACAACGTGTCAGGGCCTTGATTAAGGATGATTAACATGAAACCCATTACGCTTTATATCTTTGTTCACGATGATGTCCCCGGCAGCATCGCCCACACGCTGGGCCGGGGCTATTTCAAAGAGTTCACCGAAGAAATATCTTTTATTACCGGCAGGCCCTTTGTCTTTAATGAAGTGCGTCATGTAAAGGGGGTGACAGACCACAACTATAAAGGCCAAAACGTGGATGAAACATTACGGAGTTGGCAGACGGTAGCCGTCGGATACAAAAACGACAAGGGTTTGGAGTGGGGCAAAACCGAACGCTATATTTTAGTCACCAAAGACCCGATCAACGCCACTGTCCTGGGTTGCGCCTACCCCGGCAAACCTGCCGTCATTGCCTGTACCCAGTCCTATCAAGTGATCGCCCATGAGGTTGGTCACAGTTTTAATGCAACCCATGAAGATGCCGAGTTGGGCTGGAATGCGTGGGGAGGTGAATGCGAGACGTACATGTATTACGAAAAATCTGATGTCCGAGGCAACTGTTACCGCTATACGCCAAAAAACAGAGAGCACATCAAAGCTTTCCTGAGCGATGCCCCTTAACTCAGATGCGCAACGATGTCAGCCCATTCGACTGACATATGTTAGCGGTAAGCCCTTGAGTGAAGGCCATCACGCCCGGCCTTCACTCACGGGGCAGATGACGCCCCACCTTCCAGCTTGCGCCACAACAATCGCACGTTCGCCTTGCGCACCAACGCGCAGCGATACAGGCGAATCTCGAGCGGCACGTGCCATTGCGGGCCGCCACAGATCACCAGTTCGCCCCGCTCAAGCTCCGCGCGCACACTTAAACGCGGAACCCAGGCGATACCCAGACCTTCCAGCGCCATGCTCTTGAGGCTGTCCGCCATCGCGGTTTCATAAATAGTGGTAAACCGCAGGGCACGCTGGCGCAGCAGCAAGTTGACCGAGCGCCCAAGAAACGCCCCGGCGCTGTAAGCCAGCAACGGCACGCTGCCTTCACCTTCCAGATCAAACAGCGGCTTGCCGTCAGCATCGGCAGCGCACACGGGCAGCATTTCGGTGTTGCCCAAGTGCAGCGACGGAAAAATCTCCGGATCCATCTGCAACGCAGCGTCCGGATCGTAAAAAGCCAGCATCAAATCGCAGCCGCCTTCGCGCAAAGCGTGCACCGCGTCTCCGACGTTAGTCGCAACCAGCCGCGTGGCGATGTTCAACCCTTCGTTGCGCAATTGAGCGATCCAGCGAGGGAAAAACCCCAGGGCCAGAGAGTGCGCAGCCGCCACTTGCATGACCTCGCCCTGCCCGCCTTCAAGGTGATGCAAGTGCCGCAACACCTCGCCAAGCTGCTCGACCACCGTGCGCGCCGTGACCAAAAACAGCTGACCGGCCGCAGTCAACTCCACCGGGGTGCGGGAACGATTCACCAAGGTCAGCCCCAGGGCCGCTTCGAGGCTGCGAATACGTCGGCTGAAGGCTGGCTGAGTCACAAAGCGGCGCTCTGCCGCCTGAGAAAAACTGCGAGTGGCGGCCAGGGCACTGAAGTCCTCCAGCCATTTACTTTCGAGATTCATCGAGTCCTCCCGGACGCGCACCAAATTGGGTCACACGTTCGACGCGGCGGTCGCGTCACGTCGCCATTATGCCGTTTCTGCATAGGATAGTGTTTAAAGGCATTGGCCCAAAATAGTCTGCAAGCCTAGGATTCGCAGCGTTCCGGCCCAGACCGGGTCCATATCGAGATGATTTCTATCATGTCCTCCGCTGCATCATTCCGCACAGAAAACGACCTGCTTGGCGCCCTCGAAGTACCGGCTCAAGCGTATTACGGCATCCAGACCCTGCGAGCGGTGAATAACTTCCGCCTCTCGGGCGTTCCGATTTCGCATTACCCAAAACTGGTTGTCGGTCTGGCAATGGTCAAACAGGCCGCTGCAGACGCCAACCGTGAATTGGGGCATCTGAGCGCTGCCAAGCACGCCGCCATCAGCGAAGCCTGTGCACGATTGATCCGCGGTGACTTCCACGAAGAATTCGTGGTCGACATGATTCAAGGTGGTGCCGGTACCTCCACCAACATGAACGCCAACGAAGTGATCGCTAACATTGCTCTCGAAGCAATGGGTCACCAGAAAGGCGAGTACCAGTACCTGCACCCGAACGACGACGTCAACATGGCGCAGTCGACCAACGATGCTTACCCGACCGCAATCCGTCTGGGTCTGCTGCTGGGTCACGACGCCCTGCTGGCCAGCCTCGACAGCCTGATTCAGGCCTTCGCCGCCAAGGGTGTTGAATTCAACCACGTCCTGAAGATGGGTCGTACCCAACTGCAAGACGCCGTGCCGATGACCTTGGGTCAAGAATTCCGTGCCTTCGCCACCACCATGGGCGAAGACCTGGCCCGTCTGAAGACGCTGGCCCCGGAACTGCTGACTGAAGTGAACCTGGGCGGCACCGCGATCGGTACCGGCATCAACGCTGACCCGCGCTACCAAGCGCTGGCCGTACAGCGTCTGGCACTGATCAGCGGTCAACCGCTGGTACCGGCCGCCGACCTGATCGAAGCCACCTCCGACATGGGCGCCTTCGTGCTGTTCTCCGGCATGCTCAAGCGCACCGCGGTCAAGCTGTCGAAGATCTGCAACGACCTGCGTCTGCTGTCCAGCGGCCCACGCACCGGCATCAACGAAATCAACCTGCCAGCGCGTCAGCCAGGCAGCTCGATCATGCCCGGCAAGGTCAACCCGGTTATTCCGGAAGCGGTTAACCAGGTGGCGTTCCAGGTCATCGGTAACGACTTGGCGCTAACCATGGCAGCCGAAGGCGGCCAACTGCAACTGAACGTGATGGAGCCGCTGATCGCCTTCAAGGTGCTCGACTCGATCCGCCTGCTGCAACGCGCCATGGACATGCTGCGCGAGCACTGCATCGTCGGCATCACCGCCAACGAAGCACGCTGCCGTGAACTTGTCGAACACTCGATCGGCCTGGTTACCGCACTGAACCCGTACATCGGCTACAAAAACGCCACCCGTATCGCCCGTATCGCCCTTGAAAGCGGCCGCGGCGTACTGGAACTGGTGCGCGAAGAAGGCTTGCTCGACGACGCCATGCTCGACGACATCCTGCGCCCGGAAAACATGATTGCCCCGCGTTTGGTGCCTTTGAAGGACTAACGCCATTCATCAGTTCTGAGCTCAAAGTCGCCGAGCAAAGAAGCGCAGGCACTTTGCGCCAGAACTGAAGCTCACCAGGTCGAGGGACTAGACACCTCTCACCTTTTGAGGGCTTGCAGACACATCTGCAAGCCCTTTTTTTTGCCTGGGATTTGAGTGTAATTAACGTTTACGTAGCCGCTGGCGAGCGCCGCGAGACTACGTCCGACTACACAGCAAGGATAAATTGGGAGTTCGAACGTTGTTCAGCGCCCTATTGGTCTAAAAGTGAAAAACCCTGACTCAGCACAAGTAGCACCTAGCAGTTCTGCCAGGTAGTCATTCCATGCGAAAAGAACTACAACTGGAACGTCTTTCCCGACCCTCGGTGAGTGGCTATGAATCAGCCTTCAACAAAAACCGCAGTTATTTATAGCTACGACCCTCTTGATCGCCTGATCGGTACGCCCTCGGGAAAGCGCTTCTATCAAGGCGCTCGTATCACCACAGAAATCAAGGACGAGCGCACATGCTGTGTGTTTCAACATGACACTCATGTCCTTGCACAGCATCAGCAAGAACAAGGCGTTAACACCACAACGTTATTAGCCACCGACATACAGGGCTCTGTGATTGAAGGCGTCACCCAAGAGCGTGCCATAACACGCAGCTTTAACCCGTTTGGCTATGAATCGCTCGAACTAATGCACGGCTTGCTGCTGGGCTTCAATGGTGCCTCCCCGGATCCCCTGACGGGCCATTATCTATTGGGGCAGGGCTATCGAGCTTACAACCCGACACTGATGCGATTTAACAGCCCGGATTCGTCAAGCCCGTTCGAAGAGGGTGGATTTAATGCTTATGCGTACTGCGACAACGATCCGATCAATTACGGGGATCCATCGGGGCATGCAAAGCTATTCTTGATAATGCGCAAACTCTTCAACCAGAGAGATGTATCCAGCAGTCTTTCCAGAGTTAAAAAAGCTATAGGCAGCGTACAAAAAACGACCGCAACAACAAAAAAGACAGCCGCCTCACTGGCTAAAAAAGCAAATAATAAAACGCCCCGCCCTCCTACAAACACCTCAACAAAAGCCACTTCGGCAATAAAAGACATTCCCGTCAGCAGACCTGCATCACCTCGAAAACAGCCGAAAGTGCCCGCCCCCCTTCAACAAACGCCTAGTACGAGAAACAAATCCCCTCTCGCGCCAATTGAGAACCATGCAGCGCTTGACGAATGGCTGATAAGGCTAACACCAAGCACTACGCCCCCCACAGCCATACTCCCGATCTATAATCTTGCTCGCACGGGTCAATGGGGCATTAAGCTAACTACCCCGCCAACATCTCTTAGCGTTAGATTGATCCGCCTATAAACTTGGACCTCTTGCCGAGGCCACATATCGTTTGGCATGGATGCCCGATCAACACAGCGCAAATCTGCGTGAATAGGCTTTGCGCGGTGCTTCAAAGGCGTCCGTTTGGCGACTGACACATGAAAAATCAGTCACTTATAGAGACGCTTCCTACACTCCTAGGTATAGTGCCGCCCCTCTTCCCGTGCATGGGCCCTGCAACAGCGGCCATCGGCAGTGCGGAAACAGCATCGTAAACCAAGCAGCAACATGGCCAGGACCCCCTTGATTACCTAGCTTTATGCCCTGACTTGACGGGCGTAATGGGTAACCCTGATCCGGCCGTTTTGCCTTCAGATAAAAACAGCGAGGAATAATCCATGCTAGAAGTCATCAATGACTTCCTCTCAGGGAAAGTACTAATCGTGCTCATGGTTGGGCTCGGTGGCTACTTCACGATCCGCTCGCGTTTCGTTCAGCTCCGTTACTTCCTGCACATGTTTGCAGTGTTTAAAGACAGCTTGCGCAGCAGCGCCGGCCAACTCAGCTCGTTTCAAGCGCTGATGCTGAGCCTGGCGGGCCGTGTAGGCGCGGGCAACATTGCCGGTGTCGGCATTGCCGTGACCCTGGGTGGCCCCGGTGCCGTGTTCTGGATGTGGGTGACCGCACTGGTCGGCATGTCCAGCAGCCTGATCGAATGTTCGTTGGGCCAGTTGTACAAGCGTCGCGACGCGGAAGGCCAACTGCGCGGCGGCCCGTCCTTTTATATGAAGTACGGCCTGGGCAAAATCTGGATGGGCAAGTTGATGGCGGTCCTGCTGCTGATCACCTTCGGCTTTGCCTTTATGGGCCTGCAGGCGCACGCCGTTACCCACTCGCTGCAAAACGCCTTCGGTTTTGACGTCAACTACACCGGCGTGGCCATTGCCGTGCTGCTGGGTCTGGTGTTTATCGGCGGCATCAAGCGTATTGCTTCGGTTGCCGACCTGCTGGTTCCGGTCAAAACTCTGGCGTACATCGCCGTCACCGTTTACGTGATCGTGCTGCAATTCGACCAAGTCCCCGCCATGCTCGGCCACATCGTGAAAAGTGCCTTCGGCATGGACCCGGTGTTTGGCGGCATGATCGGCAGCGCCATCGTGATGGGCATAAAACGTGGCGTATTCGCCAACGAAGCCGGTTTGGGCAGCGCCCCGAACGTGGCCGCCGTGGCAGACGTGGAACACCCGATCGCCCAAGGCGTGGTTCAGGCGTTCAGCGTGTTCCTCGACACCTTCGTGATCTGCACCTGCACCGCACTGCTGATTCTGCTGTCCGGCTTCTACACCCCGGGCTTTGAAGGCGACGGCATTGCCCTGACGCAAAACTCGCTGGCCGCGGTCGTGGGCGAATGGGGCCGCGTGTTCATCAGCGTGGCACTGGCGTTGTTCGTGTTCACCTCGATGCTCTACAACTACTACCTGGGCGAAAACAACCTGCGCTTTCTGGTCGGTGAAAGCCGCAAGGCGTTGATGGGTTATCGCGCTCTGGTGCTGGTGTTGATTGTGTGGGGCTCGATTGAGAACCTGGAAACCGTCTTCGCCTTCGCGGACATCACCATGACCTTGCTGGCCTTCGTGAACCTGATCGCCCTGGCGATGCTGTTCAAGATATGCATGCGCGTGCTCAAGGACTACGATGACCAGCGTAGCGCGGGTATCAAAGTGCCCGTCTTCGATTCCAGCAAATTCCCGGACCTGGATCTGGACCTGAAGGCTTGGCCGCCTCTGCCGCCCGCCAAGACCGAAGAAACAAAACGCTAATATCAACGCGGCGGTTCTGACAGAACCGCCGCGTTTTTGCTTATGGGGACTCCTGAATGACTGCAGCCACTCTTCATCCTGCCCAGCGCGTCATGGTGCTCTACACCGGCGGCACCATCGGCATGCAAGCCAGCGCCAGCGGCCTGGCGCCTGCATCCGGCTTTGAAGCGCGCATGCGCGACTTCCTCGCCAGCCAACCGCACGTGCAGATACCGCAATGGCGCTTTCGTGAAATGAGCCCGCTGATCGACAGCGCCAACATGACACCCGCCTACTGGCTGCGCCTGCGCAGCGCAATCATTGAGGCTGTCGAACAGGATGGCTGCGACTCAGTGCTTGTCCTGCATGGCACCGATACCCTGGCCTACAGCGCTGCGGCCATGTGCTTTCAACTGCTGGGCTTGCAGGCCCCGGTACTGTTCACCGGCTCGATGCTGCCTGCGGGCGTGCCCGACAGCGATGCCTGGCCAAACGTCAGCGGTGCCTTGAGCGCGCTTGCCCAAGGTCAGCCCTACGGCGTGCAGCTGTACTTCCACGACGAACTGCTGGACCCGACCCACTGCGCCAAAGTGCGCAGCTTCGGCCGCAACCCGTTTGTAGCGCTCAAGCGCAACGGCGGCGGCACCAAGGCCGAATCACTGCCAGCAGCGCTGAGTTATCAACAGCCCAAGCAAGAAGCCCGTGTCGGTGTATTGCCGCTGGTCCCCGGCATTGGTGCCGCCCAGCTGGATGCCATGCTCAACAGCGGGATTGAAGCCCTGGTGCTGGAGTGTTTCGGCAGCGGCACCGGCCCCAGCGACAACCCGGCGTTCCTCGCAAGCCTGCAACAGGCGTACGAAAACGGCATCGTTGTGGTCGCCATCACCCAGTGCCACGAAGGCGGAGTTGAGCTGGACGTGTACGAAGCCGGTAGCCGCTTGCGCGGGGCTGGCGTGCTGTCGGGCGGCGGCATGACCCGTGAAGCCGCGTTCGGCAAGCTGCAGGCGTTGCTGGGCTCGGGTTTGCCCGCCGCTGACGTGCGCCACCTGGTTGAACGGGACCTGTGTGGTGAGTTGGCTTAACGCCCCCGGCACACAACTTGCTCGCTTCCTGTGTCCCCACGCAGGAAGCGAACATGCTGCACTCACATCTCACCACGCTAAATGCCGTATCGCTGGTGCTCAGCACCTTCGAGGCCGAAGGCTTGCCGAGCGAGGCCTTATTGGCCGGTAGCGGCATACGGGCCGCGGACTTGAACCGCGCTGACATTCGCATCACCACCAACCAAGAAATGCGCGTCTGCGCCAACGCCGTGGCCTTGCGCCGTGAAATCGGCCTGGAACTGGGACGGCGCATGCATGTGTCGTCCTACGGCATGCTGGGTTACGCCCTACTCACCAGTGCCACCTTAGGTGACGCTTTGCGCTTGGCTTTACGCTACCCGGCACTGCTGGGAACACTCTTTGAGCTTAGCCTTAAGGTCGAGGACGATCAGGTCTGGTTCTGTGCAGATCACTACCATGAAGACCCGCAACTGGCCGTGTTCAACGCACAGCTGTGCCTTGTCTCGCTCAAGGTCATTTGCGAAGACTTGATCGGCCAGCCGCTGCCTTTGCTCGCCGCGCGCTTTGCCCACAGCAAGCCGGATTACCACGCCCGCTACCAGCACACCTTCAATTGCCCGCGTCTGTTTGATGCAGCGGACAACGCGTTCGCCTTTGCCAGGCACTGGCTGGAATACCCGCTGCCGCTGGCCAATACCATCACCCACCAGGCCATGGCGGAGCGCTGCCGCAAACAGAACCTGGAATTCACCGGGCGCCAAACCTGGCTGTCGCGGATCCGCCAGTTGCTCGCCGCCCAACTGAATGCCGCGCCGGGGCTTGAAGGGCTGGCCGAGCAAATGAATTGCTCGCCACGCACCTTGCGCCGCCACCTGCATGACGCGGGCTGCAGCTATCAGGAGTTACTCGACGAACTGCGCTTTGAGCGCGCCAAGTTGTTACTCCACGAGACCGAATGGCCGATCTACCGCATCGCCGACACCTTGGGCTTTAGCGAAACGGCGAGCTTTCGCCATGCCTTTGTTCGCTGGAGTGGCGTGTCGCCCAGCCAGTTTCGGGCATGAGCCAACAGGGAGCAGCGCGCCCTGAAAAGGGGCGAATTTCGGACAGTTATTTCGGCCATATTGATCTCCTTTTGGCCGCTCCTGTCGTTCTCTGAAACCGCCAGCGCCGCAAAACTGTAGGTCACCGATCTAGCCTACGGAGAACAAGAAAAATGCTGACTATCTATTCAGACGACCACCATCTGCACCATGGCCGCTGCGAGTTGATAGACGGGCAATTGCTGCCTTGCTTCGAAATGCCCTCGCGCGCGGACCACATTCTGCAACGGGTCAAAAACCGTGAGCTGGGCCCGGTGCAAGGCCCCCACGACTTTGGCCGCGACCCGATCCAGCGTATTCACAGCGAGGCCTACCTGGACTTTTTCCAGGGAGCCTGGGACCGCTGGCTCGAACACGGCAAAGACGGCGACTTGCTCCCCTACACGTGGCCAGCCCGTACACTGCGCGCCGTTGTCCCCACCAGCCTGCATGGCCAGTTGGGTTATTACAGCTTTGACGGTGGCGCGCCGATTACCGCGGGCACTTGGCGGGCGGCCTACAGCGCAGCGCAAGTTGCACTGACGGCGCAAGCGGCCATACAGAACGGCGCCCACAGCGCATTCGCCCTGTGCCGTCCGCCTGGGCACCACGCCGCCAGCGACTTGATGGGCGGTTATTGCTACCTCAACAACGCCGCCATTGCCGCTCAGGCCTTCCTCGACCAGGGCCGCAGCAAAGTCGCCATCCTCGACGTGGACTACCACCACGGCAACGGCACCCAGTCGATCTTTTATGAACGCGATGACGTGCTGTTCACCTCGATTCACGGGCACCCTGAAGCCGAGTTCCCGTTCTTTCTGGGCTATGCCGATGAGCTGGGCGAAGGCGCGGGGGAAGGCTTCAACTTTAACTACCCGCTGGAGGCTGGCTCAGGCTGGGATCGCTGGAGTACTGCACTGGAACAAGCCTGCAGCGAGATCGAGCACTACGAAGCTGATGTGGTGGTGGTATCGCTCGGTGTGGACACCTTCAAAAGCGATCCGATATCCCAGTTCAAACTCGACAGCCCGGACTACCTGCTCATGGGCGAACGCATTGCCCGCCTGGGCAAACCGACCTTGTTCGTGATGGAAGGCGGTTACGCGGTAGAGGAAATCGGCGTGAACGCGGTCAACGTGTTGGAAGGTTTTCTGAAGTTAGCTAAGGCGTAACGGCACAGCCCTTGTAGCCGCTGCCGAGGTACGAGGCTGCGATGCGGGCCGCAGGACCGCCTTTGGGGTCGCTGCGCAACCCATCGCAGCCTCGTAGCTCGTCAGCGGCTACAGGGTTTTCTTCCACGCCCTTTTCAACCGCATTAGCGCCGCTTTGATTTCCGCCTCCGGCACCGCCGCAAAGCCCAGCACCAGCCCCGCACGTTTATCCACAGGCTCGACCGAATCGTCCAGCCAATAACGGCTTAAACCGTTGATCTCAACCCCAACCTGCTCAGCCTGCGCCAACAAGGTGTGCTCACGCTCAACGCTTGAAACCTGCACGCTCATGTGCAAACCCGCCGCCACACTGGGCGCGGCGCCCAGCCCGGGGATATCAGTAGGCCAATCCGCCAGCAAGGCATTGCGTCGCGCCAGCGCAGCCCGGCGCATGCGCCTGATATGGCGCTGGAAATGCCCGGCGGCCATGAACTCCGCCATCACCACCTGCGTACTGACCTCTGAATGGCGCATATCCAGCGCCCGCCGTTGAGCAAAGGGCTCAACCAGCGCAGGCGGCAACACCACATACCCCAGACGCAGCGCCGGGAACGCCACCTTGCCGAACGTGCCCACATAGATCACCCGCCCCTGACGATCCAGCGCCGCCAGCGGGGCCAAGGGCGCGCCGCTATAGCGGTATTCGCCGTCGTAGTCGTCTTCGATGATCCAGCCCTGGGTGCGCTCGGCCCACGCCAGCAACTCCAGGCGCCGGGCCAGGCTCATGGTGACGCCGGTGGGGTACTGATGCGACGGGGTCACGTAAGCCAGCGTGCAGTCGTGCAAACCCGCCAGCGCCGCGCAGTCCATGCCTTCGTGATCGACCGCAACACCTTGCACCCTGGCCCCGGCAATCGCAAAAGCCTGCGCCGCCGCGCGGTACCCGGGGTTTTCCACAGCCACCCCACAACCGGGCTCCACCAACAGCTGTGCACAAAGGCTAATTCCTTGCTGTGCGCCACTGGTGATCAAAATTTGCTCAGACGTGCAGGATAAACCCCTCGAAGTGCGCAAATAGACGGCAATCAGCTCTCGCAAGCGCTGTTCTCCAGCTGGATCGCCGTAACACAAATGCTGCATGTCCGGCTTGCGCCAAAAAGCCGCCTGGAGCTTGCTCCAGACCTCGAACGGGAACAAATCATAGGCCGGAACCCCCACCCGAAAAGCCCGTGGCGCCCCCTTCGCCGGCAACGGTAAAGGGTGTTGAATAACCCTCCCCAAGGCCGCGCTGTGGATAAGTTTACTGGATGTAATTACAGGTAAATCGACCGATTTTGTGGATAAACCAGTGGATAACCCTGTTGAAAAGCCTGTGGGTAACTTGGTGGACAACTTTTTCAGCGGCAAGGCTTTTTCGGGCAATTGCGCCACATAAGTGCCGTCACCGACCCGCCCTTCAATAAACCCTTCGGCATAGAGCTGATCATAGGCCCGCACCACGCTGTTGCGTGAAACACCAAGCGCCACCGCCAAGTCGCGACTGGCCGGCAACCGCGAACCGCTGTTGAGCCGCCCATCCAACACCCGCTGGCGCAAGGCCTGATACAGCTGGGCGCTCAAGCCCTTCTTCGGATCAAGCTCGATCCCGGTCGCATTGAACGCGATGGATAACGCTGAATCAGGCATGGATTGGACCTATAAAAATGACCATTAATGGCTCTTACAACCAACCATTAGCCTGCCTAGGATGCAGTCATTCGCCAAGGAATATTTCTATGTACGTACCCCGCGCCTTCGCTGAACACGACACCGCTGCCTTGCATCTACAGATGCAAGCCTCACCTCTGCCCGTGCTGATCACCCACGGCAGCCAAGGCCTGATCGCCAGCCATGTTCCGCTACTGCTCGATCCCGACGAAGGCCCTTACGGTACGCTGTACGGCCACCTGGCACGCGCCAATCCGCACTGGCAGGCATTGGCTGAAGGTGGCGAAGCGCTGGTGATTTTTGCTGGCGAACAGGCCTACATCAGCCCGTCCTTTTACCCCAGCAAAGCCGAACACGGTAAAGCGGTACCTACTTGGAACTACTTGGCCGTGCACGCCTATGGCCAGCCTGACGTGTTCGACGATCACGACCGCTTGCTGGCATTGGTCAGCCGGCTGAGCAGCAAGCATGAAGCCAATAGACCTGAGCCATGGGCGGTCAGCGACGCCCCTAGCGATTACATCGACAACATGCTCAAGGCCATTGTCGGGTTCAGCGTGCCCATCTCCCGGCTGATCGGTAAACGCAAACTCAGCCAAAACCGCAGCACTGCTGACCAACTCGGTGTGCGCGACGGGTTATTGGCAAACCCCAATTCACACGACCACGCCCTCGCTCACTTAATGGCCAAGGAATAGCAACATGTCCCCGCACGTGCAGATCAAACCCGCCACCGCCGCCGATCACGACCAGTGGTTGCCGCTCTGGCAAGCGTATTTGACCTTCTACAACACCGAGTTGCCCGCTGAGGTCAGCGAGTCGACCTGGCAGCGCTTTCTCGACCCGGCTGAGCCGACCCAACTGGCCATCGCCTGGCAAGGCGACAAAGCGGTGGGCATCGTGCAGTTCATTTACCACCGTTCCAACTGGAGCATCGGTAACTCCTGCTACCTTCAAGACCTGTTTGTCAGCCCCGAAATCCGTGGCACCGGCGCCGGTCGCCTGCTGATCGAACACGTCTACGCCACCGCCCGCGACAACCATTGCGCCAAAGTCCATTGGCTGACCCACGAAACCAACGCCACAGCGATCCAACTTTACGAACGGATTGCCGAGCGCCCTGGCTTTATCCAGTTTCGCAAAGCCTTGTCATAAATAAGGAACCCGCGATGCCTCAATCTCTAGAACACTGGCAACCCGCCAAGCGCCCACACAACCCCGTCATCCAAGGGCGTTACATTCGTCTGGAAAAGCTCGATCCACAGCGCCATGGCGATGATTTATGGCTAGCCTTGGAAGGGCCGGCCGGCGATCCCAAACTTTGGGACTACCTGGCCTACGGCCCATTCAAGGAGCGCGCGGCCTTTGACCAGTGGCTTAACAGCAATGCCGCCAGCCAAGACCCTTACTACTACACCGTCATCGACCAGGCCTCGGGACAGGCGCAGGGCATGCTCAGCCTCATGTCCATCGTGCCCGAGCACGGGCGCATCGAAATCGGCCACGTCACCTTCGGCGCGCCGATGCAGCGTTCGCCGAAAAGCACCGAAGCCGCTTACCTGCTGGCCAAGGAATCCTTCGCCCTGGGCAACCGCCGCCTGGAATGGAAGTGCAACAGCGAAAACGCCAGATCCAATCGTACTGCAGTACGATTAGGGTACACATATGAAGGCGTATTTCGTCAACATATGGTAGCCAAAGGCAAGAACCGTGATACCACGTGGTACAGCATTATTAGTACGGAATGGCCAGCTATAGCGACAGGATTTGAAAAATGGCTGGCACTGGATAACCAACCAAAAAGCGGTCAAATCAAGACGCTTGAAGAATGCAGAGCGTTAACTGATTAATTTTTGATCAATACGCCCAACAAGGACTGTTGGGCGTTTTTGGGTTCAGAAGGGACTTAAAATTTTCTTGGCCGACGCACCACACCCATTTGCAGACCGAATGGCCTAAAGATGGCATTCAAGGATTTGAGCGTGGGATTGCCCTCGTCGTGCTCAATCTGGATCAACGTACGAACCGAAATTCTGCACATCGCGGCGAACTGGGTTTGCTGTAGCGTCGTGACATCCACCCTCAAACGCTTCACCGCTTGGCCTAGCGTGATCTTGCCCTGCGCCAGATCGGCCTCAATGCTCTCGATCTTCAGTTGGCGCACATCAATGCTCAGGGTCATTTCAGCCCCCATTCTTGCTGAAACATGTCCAGACTATTTGATTCATCCTCACGACCACCGTCACATCCTGAAATTGCAATACATTGCAGATAAACGAGGCCTTATTAAGAAAAATCTGCATTAACGTGCAGATATCATATGCCAGATTTACGCCCCCCCAGCAAAGCAGTTCTACTGTTTAATGCTTACCTCTGCGCTGAATATCGAGTGCTTAATGCGCTTACGATAAACAAATACTCTATATCAAGGATCACATACGTTACTTTCTGGTTTCACATGAAATAGTCACTTCACCTTTAAGGACTACACAAATGAGAAATCAACGTCTTAAAAAAACTCTACTTTTTACGCTTTTCAACGGATGTGTTTTAAGCACAAGTGTCGTGCAGGCAAACTCTGTCAGCCTAAACGTTCAAAACTCAACCCCTGAAGTTTTGCAGCTTGTATCTAGTTCCCCTTCCGGAGTTTTTCCAGCCACTGTTGGGCCAGGGCAGTCGCTCCCGGTCTCATATGATTTTGGGGGAACCTCTTCAGAGATGAGCGCTACCTACAAGCGTGTAGGGACTGGGACTACCTGTAGGTTTTCGGCTTCCCACGTAGTGTATGTATCCGGCCCACGCTTTGCTAAAAGCGCTGTATCAACCGGCGCTACATCTGCGACATGTCTTACATTTCAATCCCCTACATGGAGAATCCCCTACAACTACACTGCAACTTTCGCCTTTTACTACTAACACTTCAGAGCATCAATAATCAGCATTACCTGAATAAATAAACGCAACCCGCCAGTTGCAGATTAATTATTAAAGTTATCTCAACAGACTGTCGATGTACTGCTCGACACAGGCATTTAATGACTTCTAAAGAAACCAGATCTGCAGACCTGAGTTGCCGAGGCTTGCCGATTCAGAGGAATTGTTATGACCGAAATTCGAGCAGATTTTCTGATGAACAATCGGGCTATTGCCCCAGGCGTGACGATTAAGTGGGTTGATAGCTCAACCGCCATGAGCCCAGACGCTGCAGCAGCTAAAGCGATGCCTGCCGGTGCAAGCGTCAATGTGTCTTTGTCTGCTGCCGCCCTGGAGATAACAGCCTTGTTACGCCGCACTGCAACCAGTAATGCTTCGACGGCGGAGGGCTTTGACCCTTTGATGGAAGACCTTCACCAGCAACTCTCCACCCACGGCAAAGAGGCGCAGGCGCTACAGGAGTTGCCTAAGGGGCAGACGCAGCAACGTATCGCTTTGTCTCTGCAGGCGAGCAACTATCTTCTGACATCGCTCTACGGCGGCGAAAAGCTGCACGACACCGTCGCCTCTAACAACCCATTCAGGGCACTGGACAGGCTTTCACTTTCAAATATTGCCTTTGATGCTTCAGGGTCATTTACCTCGATCGAACGTCAGGTCGCGTTTCTGGATTTGACAGCGCGCGATATTGATTTTCGCAACCAGACATTTGATCTACCTGACCCGCTAAACGGCAACGACTTCAAAGCGCCGTGGAACACTCTGGCCAGCTACCTGAGGGATGCACAGATGGCATCTGGAATGAGCGAGGGTGAACGGACATGGCGTGGCTGGATGCCAGCCCATGAGCTGCATGCACACGCACAGTCAGTGCTGGATCGCCAAGGCATCGACAAGGTGGACTTTCCCGCTTACTCGAACCTCAAGAGCTCTGGCGATGCGGTGCTGACTGCGGTGATTGATAAAGAAGGCGTTAGCACCTGGATCAATATCCCCGTTGAGAAATTAATCGCCCAAGGGCTGTACCTTGGCCTGATCGAGTCTGCCGCCGATCAAACTTCCACAAATTGAAAAGGAAAAGTCGTACGAAATGCCTGATTTCACCCCCGCGTAGGAGCGAGCTTGCCTCGCGATCTTTTGATCTTAAAAAGATCGCGAGGCAAGCT
>NZ_JASCPQ010000063.1:0-32829 GCF_029959305.1 Pseudomonas sp. PS01297 | reverse complement strand
CACCTGGCGCACCGGTTCCTGATCCATACCGAAATACCCTGTAGGAGCGAGCTTGCCTCGCTATCTTTTCAAAATCAAAAGATCGCGAGGCAAGCTCGCTCCTACACGTTTTGTGGGGTTACAGCCCTACCACGTCTTCTGCCTGAAACCCTTTGTTACCGGACACGCGGGTGTATTCAACCTGCTGGCCTTCGGTCAAGGAGCGATGGCCTTCACCGCGAATCGCGCGGTAATGCACAAACACATCACCCTCGCTTTCACTCTGGATAAAACCGTAGCCTTTGGCGTCGTTGAACCATTTCACATTGCCAGTCAAACGTGTGCTCATAGATCCTTCCCCCTTTTTATTTTTTGAATGGGCGCATTGGTTGGCCCGCCAAGAACTTTTACTCGAACTTAACTTTCCAAGACCTTGTCTTACGCCATAAGGCGAAAGAGGGTCGAGTATATGTCAGCGCGAAGAACACTCAATCAATATTAGTTCGCTGCTTTTTTGCCGATTTTTCAGAGATACGGCACACTACCAACCCGAGTAAACACTCGTTTTAATCCACTAACGCAGAAGCCGTATGACCCGCTCCCCATTCCACCGTCTCGTCTTTGGCGCCCTGCGTCGCTTGCTGTACCTGTGGGTGCGTTCGGAGACTATTAACCAGTCCTCCCTGGCGCTGAGCCTGGACCGCAGCCGACCGGTGTTCTACGTCCTGCAATCGCCGTCGATCACTGAACTGGCGGTGGTCGATGCCGAGTGCACCAAAGTGGGTCTGCCACGCCCGGTGTTGCCCGTTGCCGTCGGGGCCATGACTGAACCCGCTGCGTTCTTTTACCTGACCCCCGAGCCCGATTGGCTCGGTCGTCAGGACAAACGCGGCGCGCCGCCCACGTTGACCCGTCTGGTCGATGGCTTGACCCACAACCCGACTGAAGATGCACAAATCATTCCGGTCAGCGTGTTCTGGGGCCAATCGCCTGACAGCGAGTCCAGCCCATGGAAGCTGCTGTTTGCCGACAGCTGGGCGGTGACCGGGCGTCTACGCCGGCTGTTACGCATTTTGATTCTGGGCCGCAAAACCCGTGTGCAGTTCTCTGCGCCGATCCATTTGCGCGAGCTGATCGACCTCAACAAAGGCCACGAGCGCACCGTGCGCATGGCCCAACGCATTTTGCGTGTGCATTTTCGTAACCTTAAAATCTCCACCATCGGCCCCGATCTCTCACACCGGCGCACGCTGGTCAAAGGCCTGGTCAATGAGCCTGCGGTTCGTCAGGCCATTCTCGATGAGGCCCAACGCGAGAATATCTCCCCGGAAAAAGCCAAGGCCCAGGCCCTGCGCTACGCCAATGAAATAGCCTCGGACTACACCTACACCGCCATCCGCTTCTTTGAAGTGATCCTGAGCTGGTTCTGGAACAAGATTTACGACGGCGTCAAAGTCAACGACATCAAGGGCGTGCAAGACGTCGCGCAAGGCCACGAGATCATCTACGTGCCGTGTCACCGCAGCCACATTGACTACCTGCTGCTGTCCTACTTGCTGTTTCGCAACGGCCTGACCCCGCCGCACATTGCCGCCGGGATCAACCTCAACATGCCAGTGATCGGCCCGCTGCTACGGCGCGGCGGGGCGTTTTTCATGCGCCGCACGTTCAAGGGCAACCCGCTGTACACCTCGGTGTTTAACGAGTACATGCACACCCTGTTCACCAAAGGCTTCCCGGTGGAGTACTTCGTGGAAGGTGGGCGCTCGCGCACCGGGCGCATGCTGCAACCGAAAACCGGGATGCTGGCCATCACCCTGCGCAGCTTCTTGCGCTCTTCACGCACCCCCATCGTCTTTGTCCCGGTGTACATCGGCTACGAGCGCGTGCTCGAAGGACGCACGTACCTGGGCGAACTGCGTGGCGCGAGCAAGAAAAAAGAATCGATTTTCGACATCTTCAAAGTCATCGGTGCCCTGAAACAGAAGTTTGGCCAGGTGGCGGTCAACTTTGGCGAGCCGATCAAACTGGCGGAGTTTCTCGATCAGGAACAACCCGACTGGCGCAAGCAAGAGCTGGCACCGCTGTACCGGCCCGACTGGTTGAATGCCACCACCAACCGCCTGGGCGAGAAAGTCGCCCGGCACCTCAACGAAGCGGCGGCGATCAACCCGGTCAACCTGGTGGCGCTGGCCTTGTTGTCGACCAGCAAACTGGCACTCGACGACCGGGCGATGGCGCGGGTGCTGGACCTGTACCTGGCGTTGCTGCGGCGCGTGCCTTACTCGCCGCACACCACCCTGCCCGAAGGCGATGGCCAGGCCTTGATCGAACACGTCAAAGCCATGGACCTGCTGTCTGAGCAAAGTGACGCGCTGGGCAAAATCCTCTATCTGGATGAGCAGAACGCGGTACTGATGACGTACTACCGCAACAACGTGCTGCACATCTTTGCCCTGCCCGCCTTGCTGGCCAGCTTCTTCCAAAGCTCGTCACGCATGACTCGCGAGCAAATCCTGCGCTACACCCGCGCACTCTACCCGTACCTGCAATCGGAGCTGTTTATCCGCTGGTCACTGGACGAGCTCGACGGTGTGGTTGATCAATGGCTGGAAGCCTTTGTCGAGCAAGGGTTGCTGCGTTTCGAAAACGATATCTACCTGCGCCCGGCTCCCAGCTCACGGCACTTTGTGCTGCTGACGCTGCTATCCAAGAGCATTGCGCAAACCCTGCAGCGCTTCTACATGGCCATCTCGCTGCTGCTCAACAGCGGCCAGAACACCTTGAGCAGTGAAGAACTGGAAGACCTGTGCACGATGATGGCCCAGCGCCTGTCGATCCTGCACGGGCTCAACGCTCCCGAGTTTTTCGACAAGAGCCTGTTCCGTCACTTTATCGAGACATTGCTGGAGCAAGACGTCTTGCGCCGCGATGCCAACGGCAAGCTGAGCTATCGTGAAGTGCTGGGTGAACTGGCCGAAGGCGCGGCTAAACGCGTGCTGCCGCCTGAGATTCGCCTGTCGATCCGCCAGGTGGCACTGCATCGCAGTGAAGATGCACAAGACCAACCACCACCGTCGCTCGAAAAAACGCCTTAACCAAGAACACCCGGCCACTCATGCAGTGATTGGCCGGGTGCGCACATCAGCGACTTTATTCTTTTAGCCCTTTGGAAACTGCCATGAAAAAAATCCTTTTACTCAGCCTCACGGCCTTGCTCGGAGCCTGCAGCTCGATGAACTCCACCCCGCAAGCCACCCTCGACGGCGAAGTGTTTTACCTGCAACGCATCGCCCTGCCGCCCACTGCCACCCTTGAAGTGAGCCTGCAAGACGTGTCGCTGGCCGACGCACCGGCCGTGACCCTGGCCAAGCAGAGCGGCACCATCAAAGGCCAGGTGCCACTGCCGTTCCACCTCACCTACAACCCGGCAGACGTCAAGCCAGGGCACACTTATGCAGTGAGCGCGCGGATTGAAGAAGACGGCAAATTGCTGTTTATCAGTACCGAACGCAACAGCGTTGACCTGAATGCCAAAACCCTGCAACCGATTCGCTTGCGCGTCGATCAGGTGCGTTAAGCCGATACATGCTCGCGATCTTTTAGAAGATCAAAAGATCGCGAGACAAGCTCGCTCCTACAGGTCAGGTATTAGCGTCAGGCTTTTTCACCCTGAACCACGCGGCATACAGCGCTGGCAAGAACAGCAGCGTCAAAGCCGTGGCCACGATCAGGCCGCCCATGATCGCCACCGCCATCGGGCCGAAGAACACGCTGCGTGACAGCGGAATCATCGCCAGCACCGCCGCCAGAGCGGTCAGCACAATCGGCCGGAACCGCCGCACTGTCGCTTCAATAATCGCCTGCCACGGGGCCAGCCCCGCCGCCTTGTCCTGCTCGATCTGGTCCACAAGGATCACCGAGTTACGCATGATCATCCCCGACAACGCGATGGTGCCGAGCATCGCCACAAAGCCAAAGGGCTTGTTAAACACCAGCAAAAACAGGGTTACGCCGATCAACCCCAGCGGCGCGGTCAAAAACACCATCGCCATGCGCGAGAAGCTGCGCAGTTGCACCATCAGCAACGTCAGCACCACCACAATAAACAGCGGCACGCCTGCTTTCACCGAGTCCTGGCCGCGTGTGGAGTCTTCCACGGTGCCGCCCACTTCCAGCAAATAGCCATCCGGCAGTTCAGCGCGAACCCCTTCCAGGGTCGGCAAAATCTGCTGCACCAAGGTGGCCGGTTGCTCCTTGCCGTAGATGTCAGCGCGCACGGTGACCGTCGGCAAGCGGTTGCGGTGCCAGATAATGCCTTCTTCAAAGCCATATTCCAGTGTCGCGATTTGCGACAGGGCAACACTCTGGCCATTGTCGGTGGGCACCGACAAACTCGGCAGCAACGACAACTCGGTCCGCTCCTGAGGGGTGCCGCGCAGCAGGATTTCGATCAACTCGTTGTCTTCGCGGTACTGGCTGACGGTCGAGCCCAGCAAGGTGCTTTGCAGAAACCGCGACAGGTTGGCGGTACTCACGCCCAGCGCCCGCGCCCGGTCCTGATCAACATTGAGGTACACCACCTTGCTCGGCTCTTCCCAGTCCAGGTGCACGTTCACCACGTGCGGGTTTTCGCGCACCTTGGCCGCCGCTTTACGCGCCAGCGCCCGGACTTCTTCGATGTGTTCGCCGGTCACCCGGAACTGCACCGGATACCCCACAGGCGGGCCGTTTTCCAGACGGGTGACCCGCGCACGCACCGTGGGGAATTGCTCGTTCAAGGTATCAATCAGCCAGGTGCGCAGGCTTTCGCGGTCTTCAATGGTCTTGGCCAGCACCACAAACTGGGCAAAGCTGGCAGCCGGCAACTGCTGGTCCAGCGGCAAGTAAAAGCGCGGCGAACCGGTGCCCGCGTAGGCCACATAGTTCTCGATGCCGGGGTGATCCTTGAGCAGGTTTTCCAGGCGTTTGACCTGCTCCGTGGTGTTGCTCAGCGAAGCCCCTTCAGCCAGCTTCAGGTCGACCATCAGTTCAAAGCGGCTGGAGGCCGGGAAAAACTGCTGCGGGACAAACTTGAACAGCACCACCGAACCCAAAAACAGCAGCACGGTCAGCGCAATCACGGTTTTGCGGCGGCGTACGCACCACTCCACCAAACGTCGAATGCGCTGATAAAACGGTGTGCCATACGGGTCCGGAGCGCCCGCGCCGGTACCGTGTTTGGCGGCATGCAGCTTGGCCAGATCCGGCAACAGCAACGCGCCCAGATACGGCACGAACACCACGGCAGCGATCCACGAGGCTAGCAGCGCGATGGTGACGACCTGGAAAATCGAGCGGGTGTATTCCCCAGTGCTCGACTGCGCCATGGCAATCGGCAAAAAGCCCGCCGCCGTGATCAGCGTGCCGGTGAGCATGGGGAACGCGGTGCTGGTCCAGGCAAAACTCGCCGCCTTGAGCCGGTCGTAGCCCTGCTCCATCTTGATCGCCATCATTTCAACGGCAATGATCGCATCGTCCACCAGCAGGCCCAGCGCCAGCACCAACGCGCCCAGCGAGATCTTGTGCAGGCCGATGCCGAAGTAATGCATGGTGGCGAATGTCATCGCCAGCACCAGCGGGATGGTCAGGGCCACCACCATGCCGGTGCGCACGCCCAGCGAGAAGAAACTCACCAGCAACACGATCGCCAAGGCCTCCACCAGCACCTGGACAAACTCGCCGACGCTGGTTTTTACCGCAGCGGGCTGATCCGACACCTTGGCCAGTTTCATGCCGGCCGGGAGGTTGCGTTGCAGGCGCTCAAATTCGACTTCCAGGGCTTTGCCCAGCACCAGAATGTCGCCGCCGTCCTTCATCGCCACGGCCAGGCCGATAGCGTCCTGCCCCATAAAACGCATGCGCGGTGCCGGTGGATCATTGAACCCACGGCGCACATCGGCCACGTCGCTGATGCGCAACGTGCGCTCACCCACGCGAATCGGGAAACGCTCGATCTCTTCAACGGTTTTGAAATTACCGCTGACGCGCAATTGCACGCGCTCGGTCGGGGTCTCAAAAAAACCTGCGGTCGATACCGCGTTCTGTTCTTGAAGGGCTTGTTGCACGGCCGCCAACGGCAAGCCCAGGGTCGCCAGTTTCAGGTTGGACAGTTCGATCCAGATCTTTTCATCTTGCAGGCCGAGCAACTCGACCTTGCCCACATCCTTGACCCGTTGCAGCTGGATCTGGATGCGGTCGGCGTAGTCCTTGAGCACCGCGTAGTCGTAACCTTCGCCACTCAGGCTGTAAATATTGCCGAAGGTGGTGCCGAATTCATCGTTGAAAAACGGCCCCTGCACGTCAGGCGGCAAGGTATGGCGAATGTCGCTGATTTTTTTGCGCACCTGATACCACAGGTCCGGGATGTGCGAAGAGTCCATGGAGTCGCGGGCCATAAAGGTCACTTGCGACTCGCCAGGCCGGGAAAACGAAACAATGCGCTCGTATTCGCCGGTCTCCATCAGCTTCTTTTCGATGCGCTCGGTGACCTGACGCGACACTTCTTCGGCGGTCGCACCCGGCCACAAGGTACGAATGACCATGGCCTTGAAGGTGAACGGCGGGTCTTCGCTTTGTCCTAATTTGGTGTACGAAAGCGCACCAACCACGGCCAGCAACAGCATCAAGAACAGCACGATCTGGCGGTTGCGCAGCGCCCAGGCGGAAAGGTTGAAACCCATCTGGATTACTCCTTCACCGCGACATTGATCGTTCGGTTGGAACGATCAATAGGTCGTACCTCCTGGCCTTGATGCAGCACGTGCACGCCGGCCGAGACAATCCAGTCATTGGCCTTGAGCCCTTCGAGCACCGGCACGCTGTTCTCGCCAAACGGCCCGACCCGCACAGGCACCTGCTCTAGCTTGTTGCCCTGGCCGACACGCCACACGTAGGTCGCGCCGTTTTCTGCGGTCAAGGCAGAGAGCGGCACCGACAGGGGGCTCACGCCTTCGCTCGGGATAAAGACCCGGGCGCTTTGGCCCAGCTCGGCAGGGACTTTGCCTTCGGTGAAAGCGATTCGGGCAGCGAAAGTGCGCGATTTAGGATCGGCAGACGGCGACAGCTCACGAATCCGCCCACTGAAGCGCTGGCCCGGCTGCGACCACAGTTCAACCTCAACCGGCAGGCCGATCTTGAAGCGACCAAAGGCTTGCTCCGGCAAACTGATCAGCACCTCACGCTCGCCATCGGCGGCCAGGGTAAACACGGTTTGACCGGCGGCCACCACTTGCCCCACTTCTACCTGACGCTGGGCGATCACGCCGTCTTGTGGCGCGCGCAACACGGCATAACTGGCCTGATTGCTGGCCACGTCCTGCTCGGCCTTGAGCTGCTGGAGCTTGGCTTCACCGGCGCGGTAGAGGTTTTCGGCATTGTCGAACTGCGAACGGCTGACCATCTGGCGGTCGAGCAAGGTTTTGTAGCGATCGCGCTCGGCACGTACCAGATTCAAATTGGCCTGCCCCGCCGTAACTTGCGCGCGGGTGGCATCCAGTTGCAGCCGTACGTCTTGCGGGTCGAGTTCTGCCAGCGGCTGATTCGCCTTGACCCGCTCACCTTCATCCACCAGGCGCTTGGTCACTTTGCCGCCGATGCGGAACGCCAGTTGCGGATCAAACCGTGCCCGTACCTCACCCGGATAACTTTGCATCGCCAACGCCGAAGGCTGCGGCTGAACCACCAGCGCCGGACTGACAGTGACTTTGACGGGCTGCTCCTGCCCACACGCAGACAGCAAAAACACCAGACAGACAGGCAAAGCGCGGGGCAAGGCATGGCGCAACATGGGGATGACCTTTCGCTAATGAGGCTTGGAATATTTATACTGGACGGCATGTTATTAATACTAAACTCACCAGTCCAGTAATAAACGGATATGTCTGACAATCATTTACCCCCCACTGCACTCGGGCGCCCCAAGGACATGGCAAAACGCCAGGCCATCCTTGATGCGGCCAAATCCCTGTTTCTGACACATGGCTATGCCAACACCAGCATGGATGCGGTCGCGACCCTGGCGGGGGTGTCAAAACTGACGGTCTACAGCCATTTCACCGACAAAGAGACGCTGTTCTCCTCGGCGATCCTCGCCAAGTGCTCTGAACAGTTGCCGGATTTGTTTTTTGAACTGCCCGACGGCGTACCGATTGAAACGGTCTTGCTCGCCATTGGCCGGGGGTTTGTGGCGCTGATCAACAGCGAAGAGTCGCTCAACCTGCATCGATTGATGGTGACCCTTGGCACCCAGGACCCGAAGCTGTCGCAGATCTTTTTTGAGGCGGGGCCGGAGCGGGTGGTGCTGGAAATGGAGCGCCTGCTGAACAAGATTCACCACACCGGCGCCTTGCGCATTGAGCGCGCGCATTACGCGGCGGAGCACTTCTTCTGCATGCTCAAGGGCTCACCCAACTTTCGCCTGCTGTATGGCTACGGCGGCGTGCTGACCGACGAAGAAACCGAGGCCCATATACAGGAAGTGGTCGAAGTGTTTATGCGGGCTTATCGGGCGGACTGAACACCGCGTTGGCTGAACTGCCCTCACCCCAACCCTCTCCCAGAGGGAGAGGGAGCTGATCATCGGTGATCTTGCGCCTGCATGCGGTCAGTTCCCTCTCCCTCCGGGAGAGGGCTAGGGAGAGGGGCTTTTGATTCTGCTTAAGGCTTCAGCGCCTTCTTCGGGTAGATGTCGTAACGGCTCGATTTGCCGTCCAGCGCGTGGCTCGGCTTGGGCCCGGCAATGCACGGAGCCTTGCGCGGGCGTTTGACCACCACGCGGTGGGTGGCCAGTGCCAACGCTGCCTCAAGCAAGGCCGGTGCGTCGTTGTCATCCCCCACTAACGGGCGGAACAAGCGCATTTCTTTCTTCACCAGGGCGGTTTTCTCTCGGTGCGGGAACATCGGGTCGAGGTAGATCACCTGTGGCGGCTCTCCCTCCCAGTTACGCATTACTTCAATCGAGTTGCCTTTGAGCAAGTGCATGCGCGACACAATCGGCGCCACCTCAAAGTCGTCCAGGCCACGGGCCAAACCGTCGTCCAGCAAGGCGCCGATCAAGGGCTGGCGTTCGATCAGGCTCATTTCGCAGCCCAGGCTCGCCAGCACGAATGCGTCTTTGCCCAGCCCCGCCGTGGCATCCAGCACGCGCGGGCGCACGCCCTGCTGAATCCCCACGGCCTTGGCGATCATTTGCCCGGTGCCGCCACCAAACAAACGCCGGTGGGCTGCGCCGCCTTCCACAAAGTCGACCCGCACCGGGCCGGGGGCATCAGGGCCCAGCTGTTGCAACTGCAAACCTTGGTCGCCGATCTGCAAGGCAAAGTCAGCCTGCGGCTCGTCCAACGGCAGCCCCAGGCGCTCAGCCCATTGCTCGGCCAGGGCCTGATAAGCCTCGTCCAACGCTTCGACTTTGATACGACTGCCCGCTGCTTGCTCAATCATTTAAAACACGCTCAAAAATTTAATGATCGGCAAACGCTGCCGATAAATGAAATATCCGGCATTTTGCCAGAGCTGGGCGTCGACCGAGAGCTATGTCAGACATTCATTCCGCATCCATCGGCTTTATCGCTCCCATTGGCGACTTTGGCCGACACAATTCGCAAGTCACAGGCAGCGTCAATCACCTGTGGAAGGACTTCTATGCCCAGGCCATGGCAGAGCAGTCGGCGACGGATGAATTCCCTGCCATCGAGATGCCCCTCCCGGCAGCGGATGAAAATGCCGAGCCCAGCGGCGGCAATGATGTACTCAGCGCCATCGTAACCCAGCGCCATTGCGACGTGCAGGACACCGAAATCAAACCGCCCGAAGCGTTGTTCTTGCCAATCGCTGAGTTCGAGCTGGATTTGCTGCCGCCCACCGCGCTGCCCTTCCCGCCTAATGTCATTGCCGAACAACAGCACCAGCAGGCGTTCAACGAAGCCTGGGTTCGTCCATTGGTCATGGCCCAAGGTCACACGCAGCCCGAGCCGGGCCCGGCGCCTGAGCCTCGGCCTTTGCACTTACCGATTGCCGAGTTTGAAATGGACCTGCTGGATAAACCCGCCGAGCCATTCGACGTCGCCACCTTGATTGAACAGCAGCACGCGATGGACTTTGATCTCGCCTGGGCGCGCCCATTGATCGTCAACAACCTGCGCCTGGCGGCTTAAAGCAGCCCCAGTTGCTCGGTAGTTTGCGGCGTGTGCAAGTGGGCCAGTGCTGGTAGCCCAGGCAAGCGCTCAGTCAATTGCTGATGAAAACGCCGCGCCAACTCCGGTGCCCGGTGGTTATCCGGGGTGTGCAGAAACACATAGGGCGTGCGACCTTCTTCGATCCAGCCAGCGACTTTCTCCACCCAGGGTTTCAAGTAAGGGTCATTGGCCTGCAGCTCCGGGCGCCCGATAAAGCGCACTTGCGGGCATTGGGTAAACGCTGCCGGGCGCGGCGGCACTTTGGGCTTTTTCGACTGGGCATGCAGCACCGCCGGGTCGCTGGAGTCGCAACTGAACAGTGCCCGCGAATCAAGGCAAATACGCTCGACCCCGCGCTCCATCAACAACCGATTGAGCAAGCGCTCGGCATCGCCCTTGGCAAAAAACTCCGGGTGACGCACCTCAACGGCCAATGGCCGCTGCAAGTCGTCGATGAAGCTCACCAGCTCGGCCAGACGCTGCGGCCCGAAGCTTGCGGGCAGTTGCAGCCAGAACGGTGCCACGCGCGGCCCCAAGGGCTTTAACAACTGCAGGAAGCTCTCGATTGCCTGCCCTTGCTCGCGTAAATCGCCGCCGTGGCTGATCTCTCGGGGGAACTTGGCCGTAAAACGAAAATGTTCGGGCATGCTGCTCACCCAACGCGCCACCGTGGCGGGCTTGGGGCTGGCATAGAACGTGGTGTTGCCTTCAACGGTATTGAACACCTGTGCGTACAGGCTCAAAAACTCGGTGGGTTGGGCATTTTGAGGGTACAGGCCTTCGCGCCAGGCGTTTTCACTCCAGGACGGGCAGCCGAGGTAATAAGGCAGTTGGGCATCAGTCATGCCGTCAAATGTACAGGTCCAGCCCCATCACTTCTATTTCCCAATCAACAAAGCCTTGGGTGGTCAGGTAACTGGCGAGGGCGCTGGCGGCGTTTTTGCTCATGCCTCGCTGGAAAATCATGTCCTGGGAACGCACCGGCAGTTGGCTGATGCGCTCACCCGATGAGGCCTGGCGAGTGACTTGCGGCAGGTTTTCAAGGTTTGCCGGGCTGTCTTCTACCGACTCATCAACCTGCACCTTGCCTTTACGCGGCTTGCGCTTGATGGGGTAAGACTGGGAGGAAAAGCCGTCAATACGCATAAGTGCAAGCTCGGTAGCGGTATTGGCAATTTAGCGGCCTTGGCCCGACTAAGCAAATAGCCGGATGACCAACTGTAGGAGCGAGCTTGCCTCGCGATCTTTTAAACACCAAAAGATCGCGAACAGACCTAGATAAGGCCACGCTCGGCGCGGGTTGCCGCCACTTTGTCGCGCAGGTACACCGGCTGCGCATCGTCGGCGCGGATGGCTTCGCCGCGCGCCCAGGCAAAACGCGCCAGGTTTAGCAAGTCTTCAGCATGGGGCAACATGCCAGCGTCCAGCGCCGTTGGTTTGACGTTCAAGCGCTCGGCATAGCCCCAGCCGGTGCCTGCACCAAACCAGTCACCGCTGGCGCCGTCCGGCAACGCGGCGGCTTCAGGTGGCAACACCGCTTCGACGCCTTGCAGGCGCATTTCACCGGCCTGCTCGCGGTAGCAACCCCAATACACTTCGTCCATGCGCGCATCAATGGCCGATGCCACCTGGGTCGCGCCGTGCTCGCGATAGGCACGCTGGGCCAATGCTGCCAGGTTGGAGATCGGCAATACCGGGCGCTCCAGGGCAAAGGCCAGGCCTTGCACCACGCCGATGGCGATACGCACACCGGTAAACGCACCCGGCCCGCGACCAAAGGCAATCGCCTCGACCGCCGACAGCTCAACGCCAGCCTGGGCCAGCAGCTCTTTAATCATCGGCAACAGCTTTTGCGCATGCAGGCGCGGGATCACCTCGTAGTGGCTTGTGACCTTGCCATCGTGCAGCAAGGCAACAGAGCAAGCTTCAGTCGCGGTATCCAGGGCCAGCAAGGTGCTCATCGGTGTTCCCGTCAGAATCAAAATTGAAAAAAGTGCAGCAGTATAAACAACAACAGCCCGCAAGCGGGCTGTTGTCACCAAGCAAAATCGACTTATCAGCTCAAGGCTGCAAGCACCTTGGCGGTGATCGATTCTACCGAGCCAACACCGGCGATGTGGCTGTACTTTGGTTTGCCTTGGGCAGACTCAAGCTTCTGATAGAAATCCACCAGCGGCTTGGTTTGCGAATGGTAAACCGACAGGCGGTGACGAACGGTTTCTTCGGTGTCGTCTTTACGCTGCACCAGGTCTTCACCGGTCACGTCGTCTTTACCTTCAACCTTTGGCGGGTTGTGCGCGATGTGGTAAACGCGGCCCGACGCTTCGTGAACGCGACGACCGGCGATGCGCTGAACGATTTCTTCGTCTTCTACGGCGATTTCAACCACGTGATCCAGCTCTACACCGTTGTCGACCAGTGCTTGAGCTTGAGGGATGGTGCGCGGGAAACCGTCAAACAGGAAACCGTTGACGCAATCTGGCTGAGCAATGCGCTCTTTGACCAGGTTGATGATCAGGTCGTCAGAAACCAGACCGCCGCTGTCCATGATGCTTTTAGCTTTCTGGCCCAGTTCGGTGCCAGCCTTGACCGCAGCACGCAACATATCGCCAGTGGAGATTTGCGGGATGCCAAATTTTTCAGTGATGAACTTCGCCTGAGTACCTTTACCGGCCCCGGGAGCTCCCAGCAGAATTACGCGCATCGATGTGCTCCTCAATTTTTTATTTAAATGACAACAGACTCGCCTCTTGGGGCCAATCTCAAAATCGGGTAATGGCCGCAAAACAGGCCAAAGGGCTGACCAAGATACACAGCCGTTCCGGACCACACAAGCGGGCCAAAGTAGGAATAATCACTGCTAAAGCAGCCCTTGCGACCGGGTGTCACAGGTCGCAACCCTGGCAAAAAGTGTCGCGCCGGGGCCGGATCAGGCCATGAAAAGCCCCGATGTTTGGCACCACGGCGCGACTTTTGACCAGCGAAAGAGCTTAGCCGGTGTTGCGCAAACCCGCCGCGATCCCCGCCACAGTCACCAGCAGCGCTTGTTCCAGAGGGCTGTCCTGATCGGTTTGCTGGCGTCGCGAACGCGCCAGCAGCTCAGCCTGCAACAAGTGCAGCGGGTCAAGGTAGGTGTTGCGCAAGCGGATGAACTCCAGCGTGTCCGGGCTGTGCGCCATCAGTTGAGACTGCCCGGTCAAACCCAGCACCACCTCGCACGCCTGCGACAATAAGTCGCGTAAGTGAGCACCCAAAGGCAGCAATTCAGGGGCCACCAGACGTTCGTCATAGAGCCGGGCGATGTCGGCATCCGCTTTGGCCAGGACCATTTCCAGCATGTCGATGCGGGTGCGGAAGAACGGCCACTGCTCGCGCATTTGCGCCAGTTGCTCTCCTTCACCGCGCGCCAGCGCCTGGCTGAGCGCGGTTTCCCAGCCGAGCCAAGCGGGCAGCATCAGGCGGGTTTGGGTCCAGCCGAAAATCCACGGGATGGCGCGCAAGCTTTCAATCCCGCCTGCGCGGCGCTTGGCCGGGCGACTGCCCAAGGGCAAGCGGCCCAGTTCCTGTTCCGGGGTGGACTGGCGGAAATACTCGACAAACTGCGGATTGTCGCGCACCACCGAGCGGTAGGCCTTGACCCCGTCGTCGGCCAGTTCATCCATCAGCACTCGCCACCCCGGCTCAGGCAGCGGCGGAGGCAGTAATGTGGCTTCGAGTACCGCCGACAGGTACAGGTTGAGGTTTTGCTCGGCGATGTCAGGCAGGCCAAATTTAAAGCGGATCATCTCGCCCTGTTCAGTGGTACGGAAACGCCCCGCCACCGACCCCGGCGGTTGCGACAGAATCGCCGCATGCGCCGGGCCGCCGCCACGCCCCACGGTGCCGCCACGGCCATGAAACAGCAGCAGGTCGACGTGTTGCTCGCGGCAAATATTCACCAGGTTTTCTTGCGCCCGGTACTGCGCCCACGCCGCTGCCGTGGTGCCGGCATCCTTGGCCGAGTCGGAGTAGCCGATCATCACTTCCTGCGGCCCCTGCAGGCGTGCGCGGTAACCCGGCAACAGCAACAGGCGCTCAATCACCGGCCCGGCATTGTCCAGATCGGCCAGGGTTTCAAACAGTGGCACCACGCGCATCGGGCGCTCAAGCCCGGCCTCTTTGAGCAGCAGTTGCACCGCCAGCACGTCAGAAGCCGCACCCGCCATGGAGATCACGTATGAGCCCAGCGAAGCCCCCGGCGCAGCCGCCACTTCACGGCACGTGGCCAACACTTCGGCCGTCTCTGCGGCGGGTTTGAAGTAACCCGGCAACAACGGGCGACGGTTGTTCAACTCGCGCATCAGGAAGATCAGGCGCGCGTCTTCATCCCAGTCTTCATAGCGGCCAAGGCCCAGGTAATCGGTGATTTCAGTCATGGCCGAGGTGTGCCGGGCCGCGTCCTGACGCACATCAAGGCGCACCAGGAACAGGCCAAACGTTACCGCCCGACGCAGGCAATCGAGCAACGGCCCGTCCGCAATCACACCCATGCCACAGGCGTGCAGCGACGTGTAACAGAGCTTCAACGGTGCCAGCAGGTCCTGGTTGTCATGCAACACACCTTCAGGCGCAGGTTGTGCGCTGTGCAAGGCGCTCTGCGCCCAGGCACGGGTGATGCGCAAGCGTTCCCGCAATTGTTTGAGCACCGCGCGGTACGGCTCGGCACTCTCCCCCGCCACCGCGAGCAATTCATCGGTGGCCTGCTGCATGGACAGGTCAGCGGCGAGTTTATCGATGTCACGCAGGTACAAATCGGCGGCCATCCAGCGCGCCAGCAAGAGCACTTCGCGGGTGACCGTGGCGGTCACGTTGGGGTTGCCATCACGGTCGCCGCCCATCCACGAAGCAAAGCGAATGGGCGCTGAATCCAGCGGCAAATGCAGCCCGGTGGCCTCGTGCAACGCCGCGTCGGCGGTGCGCAGCATGTTGGGCAGCGCCTGCCACAACGAGTGTTCAATAACGGCAAAACCCCACTTGGCCTCATCCACGGGTGTAGGCCGGGTACGACGGATTTCTTCGGTGTGCCAGGCCTCGGCGATCAAGCGTTGCAAGCGCTCTTCGATTCGCGACTTCTCGGCCAGGGTCAGATCCCGGTGATCCTGAGCCGCCAGTTGCTCGGCAATCGCATCGTATTTTTGGATCAAGGTGCGGCGCGTAACTTCGGTCGGGTGGGCCGTGAGCACCAGCTCAATCTCAAGGCCGCTGAGTTGCTGCGCCAGCGAGTTCGCGTCATGCCCTTCGGCCAGCAAGCGGCTCAACAACGTGGGCAGCACTTGCGACTCAAACGGTTGCGGCTGGTCATCGCCACGCCGGTGAATCAACTGGTATTGCTCGGCGATATTGGCCAGGTTCAAAAACTGGTTGAACGCCCGTGCTACCGGCAGCACTTCGTTATCGCTGAGGGCATCGAGAATGGCGCTTAATTCTTCGCCCGGAGTGCCGTGCCGGTCGTCTTTGGCGCCCTGGCGGATCCGTTCGATCTTGGCGAGAAAAGCGTCGCCGTATTGGTCACGAATCGTATTACCCAACAGCTCACCCAGCAGGTGAACATCATCGCGCAAGCGTGCATCAATATCGGTCATCAGCCATTTCTCCAGCAGATTCTGGGCGAGTTCGTGACCCAAGAGTGCGTCGCAATGGGCGTCGCTGGCAAGCCGTGCGCGCGCTAAACAGCTAATTAACCTATGACCCATCAGTCAGAAAATTTTTAGGCAAACTGCCATCTTTTTTTTTGAACTATTCAAATTTCGTTCAGGTCACAGCTTTTAACCATCACTGCAGGAACCTGCGTCCAACTGCTCCAGGTCAACCGACAGTTGTGATGGAGATGATGTTTTTAAGGAGTTCCCTAATGGAGTTGAAGACCATGATGACCCGCACTGTCAAAACCACCTCTCCTCGCCTGCGCGGGCTGAAACTGGCTGCATTGGCGATCGGTGCCAGCTTCGTTTTAGCCGGTTGCGCTGGCAACCCGCCAACCGAGCAATACGCTGTGACGCAGTCGGCCGTGAACAACGCCGTCAGCGCTGGCGGTACCGAATACGCTCCAGTGGAAATGAAGTCGGCACAAGACAAGCTCAAACAAGCTGAGCTGGCCATGCACGACAAAAAATACGACGAAGCGCGTCGCCTGTCCGAACAAGCTGAATGGGACGCTCGCGTAGCAGAACGTAAAGCCCAGGCCGCCAAAGCCGAGAAGGCCGTTCAGGATGCTCAGAAAGCCGTCCAGCAACTGCGTCAGGAAGGTATGCGCGGCCTGCAATAACAGCCGCCCCTCTTTGATCGCAACTGGCGATACAGCATTCCTAATAGATAGAAAGGACAACTATTATGCGCAATACAGTAATGATCCCTGCCCTGCTGGCCCTGAGCGTTGGTTTGGCCGCGTGCTCGCACCAGCCGAACGTTAACCTGGAAAACGCCAAGAGCAACTACTCGGCCCTGCAAACCAACCCGGAAGCGACCAAGGTTGCAGCGCTAGAAACCAAAGACGCTGGCGAGTGGCTGGACAAGGCTGAAAAGGCCTACCTGGACAAAGAAAAAGAGTCCAAGGTTGACCAACTGGCTTACCTGACCAACCAGCGTGTTGAGCTGGCCAAGCAAACCATCGCCCTGCGTACCGCTGAAAACCAGCTGAAAAACGCCGGTTCTGATCGTGCCCAGGCTCTGCTGGATGCCCGTGACGCGCAAATCAAAAAGCTGCAAAGCCTGAACGCCAAGCAAACGGATCGCGGCACCTTGGTGACCTTCGGTGACGTGCTGTTTGACTTCGACAAGGCCAACCTCAAGCCTAACAGCCGCGAAAGCATCGCGACCCTGTCCAACTACCTGATCCAGAACCCGGATCGCAAGGTGATTGTTGAGGGTTACACCGACAGCAAAGGCAGCGCTTCTTACAACCAGAACCTGTCCGAGCGTCGCGCCAATGCGGTTAAAGCGGCACTGGTACGTGCCGGTGTAGACCCATCGCGTATCGTTGCCCAAGGCTATGGCAAGGAATACCCGGTTGCTGACAACAGCAGCAACTCGGGCCGCGCTCAAAACCGCCGCGTTGAAGTGACTATCTCCAACGACAACCAGCCGGTTGCGCCACGCTCTTCGATCCAGTAAATCGATAAGCGTTAAATGAAAGCCCCGCCTGAGTGATCAGGCGGGGCTTTTTGTTGTATGGCTTTTCCCTCACCCCAGCCCTCTCCCGGGGGGAGAGGGAGCTCTACCGACGTGTTCTCACATTCAGCGTCAGGCTCACAGATCGCCAAAATCTACAGCAGCCCGCAATCGGGAGAGGCGTGGTGAGGGCGCTTTTGCTCTTAAGGTTGCAGCTTCGGCGTCTCTTGCTCCATGCAATGCACGGCCTGTTTCTTGTTATTGACCAACACCCCGGTCAGGCCTTTTTGTTCGGTATCAAACAGCACCACGATCCCGTCAATGCACTGCGCCACCTGATTGGCCGGGGTCAGGGAGACTTTGTAGTCCTCGCCCGGCAAGGTCTTGAGCATGGTGAAGTCGTTGAGCAGCAACGCATCCTCAGGCTTGGCGAAGTGTAGGTAACCGTAGTACCACAGGCAGCCCACCGTACCGATGATGGTGCCGATGCCAGTGAGGATCAGGGGGATGGCGTTACGCTCTTCACTCATTGCGGGGTCTCTGTTTCGGGAGCTTTAGTCGGCGAGTAATTGGGGATCTCCCCCAGTCGCCGCACACCGTTGAAATGTTGCGGGTCTTCAAGATAACGCAGCATCACTTGGCGCCAGGTCGGGTCACCAAACGTTTGCACGTGACCGCCCCGGGTCAGTTGCAACACCTTGGGCGGCGGCGCGGCCTGGTACAGGCGGATGCCGTTGGACAGCGGGACGATCGGGTCGTCCATGCTGTGAAAAATCAGCACGGGCACGTCTTTCATGTCCGGCATGGCGTATACCGCACTGTCTGCGTCAGGCACCAGCCACGACAGCGGCACTTGCAAGGGCCAGGTCAGCCAGGACGTGCTCAGGGCAAATTGCCCCACTTCGCGGTAACTGGCCGGTACACCATCAAGCACCACGGCCTTGAGCCGGGCGCGCTGCTGCGGGTGCTGGCTCAGGTAATGAACGCCCATGGCCCCGCCCAGGCTTTGCCCCAGCACAATCAGCGGCTGCCCCTGCACGGACGGTTGTTGCTCTAACCAGTCAAAGGCGGCATCGATGTCCTGATACACCGCTGGCAAGCCAGGCTTGCCCTGCGACAGGCCGTAACCGCGATAGTCGAGCATCAGCACTTGATAGCCCTGCTCGGGCAACCAGGCCACCGCGCCCAAGTGGTACGCCAGATTGCCGCCATTGCCATGCAGGTGCAGCACCGTGCCCTTGAGCGGCACGCCGGGCTTGGACGGCAGCCACCAACCATGCAGTTGCGTGCCATCGGCGGCAGTGAGGTTGACGTCTTTGTACGCAAGGCCCGCCGCCGTCGGGGTAATCGGCTGGCCAGGTTCGGGGTAAAACAACAATGAGCTGCATCCGCTGAGGGCGAACAGCAGGCAGAGTGCAGCCAGGGTTTTCATTGAATGGACCGCCTTGTCACAAAATATTGGAGTAGTCGGCTTCGATCCGGTCCAGGCTCAAGTGGTTGAGAAAGTTGGAGAAGCACATCCATGCCGACAAGGCGTTCATGTCGCGGAACTGGTCCGGCAGGTATTTAGGTGCAACCACCAACCCTTCATCGACCAACTGGCGCAAGGTGCGCATGTCTTCCAGCGTGGTCTTGCCACAGAACAACAGCGGCACTTGTTCGAGCTTGCCCTTACGCACGGCCAACTGAATGTAGTTGTAAACCATGATGAAGCCTTTGAGGTAGGACAAGTCTTTGGTGAATGGCAGACCATTTGGCACCGAGCCACGGAAAACCCGACTCGCGTTGCCGTAGCTTTCTGGCATCTCGAAACCCTGGTCACGAAAGAACTGATACACCTGCATAAAGTCCGCGCCCTCTTCCACCATGTGAATGGCGCGGGTGCGGTTGGTCAGTTTGCGCAGGCGGCTCGGGTAAGAGGCAAAGGTGATGACTTCCATCAAAATCGCCAGCCCTTCCTGGGTCACGGTCGATGAGGGCGGGCCTTTGGACAGGAAGGTGCAAATGGGCTGGTTTTGGCCATTGAGCGTGGTGCCCACGTGCACCAGCCCTTCGTGTACTTCGAGGGCGCGCACGTCACGCTCGTTAAACATCGCATCGCTGCGGATCTTGATGTAGTCGGCGCCGGCTGCTGCGTCCGCGACGATACCGTCCGACTCAAACACCCGAATGGTTTCTTCGCACTCGCCAAAGACCTTGTTGAGCCGGCTTTGCAGCAGGTTGACCGCGTCTTTGGCGGTCAGGTTTTTGACTTCGTCCTTGAGGTCGCCACGCCCGTCGATGTTGTCCAGGTAATCGGACATCATCAAGCCCAGATCGGCCAGGGTCGGATCACCGGCATGGAACGCGTCGGAAGCGGCGCCGTACAACTCTTGGGAAATCAGCCCGAAGTCTTCTGTGCCGCGTGCTTCGAGCATGCGCACCACCATTCGGTACTCTTTGCACATACGCCGCATGATCTGCCCGACCGGGTTGAACTGCCCCAGTTGCCGGGTGATGTCGCGCTCGATGTGCTGGAACTCTGACTTGACCGCACTGGAGTCAAAAGACAGCGGCCGCGACAAGTAATAGTCACGGCTGACCGCTGGCATCTCTTTGCCTTTGGCCTTTAAAAAACCCTGCCGGATGCTGTCATCCCACTTCACCGCATCCAGCACGCGGATCGGCGCCTGGGCCAGCACAATGCGGTCTGACAATGTGCGTATGGTGCGCTGGTAATCGTCCACCCGCGGCTCCTTGATTAAATGCGGTTACTTGATCGCACGCTGATAGCGGGCCACTTCGACAAAGACGTCCGAATTGGCAGGATCGTCGAGGTATGCAAAAACTGTAGCTGATGGGCTCTTGATCTGTACGCCTGAGCCTTCAGACGTTTCGACCGGCTCACCATTCAAGGCTGACTGGCCTATCGCCTGCTTGATCTGATCAAGGTCCAGGTCGTATACGACCAACTCGCCGTTGTCGTTCACCTCAAAGCCATTGAGCGTGTAGCCACCGCCCAGTTTGGCCGGCAAATTGGCCGAGGCGTACCAGCGGCTGCCGTGACGGGCAACGATAAAGGTGTAGCGATCACGCGCCTTAGGTTCGCCCTTGGGGTAGACCTCGGCTTGGTAGCGAGTCTTGTCGACGGCGCGGATATTAAGGTTGCGCGCCTCGCCCCAGGCATCCTTGCTGGTCCATTTTCCGAGCAGTTGTTTTGGCGCTGGCTGGGCCGCAATCGGTGCGTCTTTAAACGTCACCAGGCACCCGCCTAACATCAAAAATGACAATGCCACCAGCAATACGCGCCACACTTTCATGCCTGCATCCTTCTATAGAGCGGCCAGGGCTCATTGAGTAGGGCCTGATATTCCATCCGACTGACAATCGCCGTCAACCGTTGGCATGCTGGTGCGCCTGATTGAAGAGCGCGATTTTCTTTGTAGCCGCTGCCGAAGGCTGCGATAAGGTCCGCAGGGCCTTCACTTTTGACGCCAGAAACCGGGGCTGCTTCGCAACCCATCGCAGCCTTCGGCAGCGGCTACACCCTATGCGCTTTCATCGGGCAATAAAAAACCGCCTTGAATCGGCGGTTTTTTATTCAGCATCGTTACGCTTGTGGGCGCATGTGAGGGAACAGGATCACGTCGCGAATTGACGGGGAGTTGGTCAACAGCATCACCAGACGGTCGATACCGATACCTTCACCCGCCGTTGGCGGCATGCCGTATTCCAGTGCACGCACGAAGTCGGCGTCGTAGTGCATGGCTTCGTCGTCACCGGCGTCTTTGTCTGCTACCTGCGCCATGAAACGCTCGGCCTGGTCTTCCGCGTCGTTCAACTCGGAGTAGGCGTTGGCGATTTCACGACCACCGATAAACAGCTCAAAGCGGTCGGTCACGTTCGGGTTGTCGTCGTTACGACGGGCCAGCGGCGACACTTCAAACGGGTACTGGGTGATGAAGTGCGGCTGTTCCAGCTTGTGCTCGACCAGCTCTTCGAAAATCATCACTTGCAGCTTGCCCAGGCCTTCGAAGCCCAGCACCTTGGCACCGGCTTTTTTGGCGATTTCACGCGCCTTGTCGATGTCGTTCAGGTCTGCAGCGGTCAGCTCAGGGTTGTACTTGAGGATCGAATCGAAGACCGACAGGCGCACAAACGGCTCGCCGAAGTGGAACACCTTGTCGCCGTACGGCACGTCGGTGCTGCCCAGAACCAGCTGTGCCAGTTCACGGAACAGCTCTTCGGTGAGGTCCATGTTGTCTTCGTAGTCGGCGTACGCCTGGTAGAACTCAAGCATGGTGAATTCTGGATTGTGACGGGTCGACACGCCTTCGTTACGGAAGTTACGGTTGATCTCGAACACTTTTTCGAAGCCGCCCACCACCAGACGCTTGAGGTACAGCTCAGGCGCGATACGCAGGAACATTTCCATGTCCAGCGCGTTGTGGTGAGTTTCGAAAGGCTTGGCTGCCGCGCCGCCCGGAATGGTTTGCAGCATCGGCGTTTCAACTTCAAGGAAGTCACGCGCCATCAGGAAGCTGCGGATGTGTGCGATCACTTGCGAACGCACACGGAAGGTGTGGCGCACGTCTTCGTTAACGATCAGGTCAACGTAACGCTGGCGATAGCGCTGCTCGGTGTCAGTCAGACCGTGGTGCTTGTCTGGCAGCGGGCGCAGGGATTTAGTCAGCAGGCGCACGTTGGTCATTTCAACGTACAGGTCGCCTTTGCCGGAACGGGCCAGGGTGCCTTCAGCGGCGATGATGTCGCCCAGGTCCCAGGTTTTCACGGCGGCCAGGGTTTCTTCTGGCAGGGTTTTACGGTTGACGTAGACCTGGATGCGACCGGTCATATCCTGGATCACCATGAACGCGCCACGGTTAAGCATGATGCGACCCGCAACCTTGACCGGAATGGCTGCTTCAGCCAGCTCTTCCTTGGTCTTGTCGGCGTACTGCTTCTGCAAGTCAGCGCAGTAGTTTTCACGACGAAAATCATTCGGGAAGGCGTTGCCTTTAGCGCGCTCGGCGGCAAGTTTTTCCTTGCGCAGGGCGATCAGGGCGTTTTCTTCCTGTTGCAGGTCTTGGGGGTCGAGTTGTTGGTCGCTCATGTCTTAAAAATTCCATCACAGGTTCGTTGCCCCTGCCCTGCGGCAGGGGTTGGCGGGCCTTTAGCGCGCCTTGAGGCATCGCATTGGCTGCGCACTTACGGTTATTGCGCGACTTACAGCCCTTGTTTCAGGCTGGCTACCAGGTATTCGTCGATATCGCCGTCGAGCACTTTGTCGCAATCGCTGCGCTCGATGTTGGTACGCAAATCCTTGATACGCGAAGCGTCGAGTACGTACGAGCGGATCTGGTGACCCCAGCCGATGTCGGACTTAGTCTCTTCCAGGGCTTGGGATGCCGCGTTGCGCTTCTGTACTTCTTGCTCGTAAAGACGGGCCCGCAACATTTTCATGGCGGTGTCTTTGTTCGCATGCTGGGAACGTTCGTTCTGGCAGCTCACCACGGTGTTGGTCGGTACGTGGGTAATCCGCACGGCCGAGTCGGTGGTGTTTACGTGTTGACCACCCGCACCGGAGGAACGATAGGTATCGATCCGCAGGTCAGACGGGTTGATGTCGATTTCGATGTTGTCGTCGATTTCCGGCGAAACGAAAACAGCCGAGAACGAGGTGTGACGACGGTTGCCCGAGTCGTAAGGACTTTTACGCACCAGACGATGGACGCCAATCTCGGTACGCAGCCAGCCAAAGGCGTATTCACCCTTGATATGCACGGTTGCGCCTTTGATCCCGGCGACTTCACCGGCAGACAATTCCATGATGGTGGCATCGAAGCCGCGCTTGTCGGCCCAACGCAGATACATCCGCAACAGGATATTGGCCCAGTCTTGCGCTTCGGTACCGCCGGAGCCTGCCTGAATGTCCAGGTAAGCGTTATTGGCGTCCATCTCACCGCTGAACATGCGGCGGAATTCGAGTTTTTCAAGGGCTTCGCGCAGACGCTCGACTTCAGCGGCGACGTCATCGACAGCGGCCTGGTCTTCTTCTTCGGCGGACATCAACAGCAGGTCTTTGGCATCGGCCAGACCTGAGTGCATCTCATCCAGGGTTTCGACGATCTGCGCCAGTTGAGCGCGTTCGCGGCCTAGCTCCTGGGCGTACGTCGGGTTGTTCCAGACACTAGGATCTTCAAGCTCGCGATTGACTTCGATCAGACGCTCATGCTTTTGATCGTAGTCAAAGATACCCCCGAATAGTTTCGGAGCGCTCTGACAGGTCCTTGATGCTGTTAAGGATCGGGTTGATTTCCATGGCTGGCGGCACTCGTAGGCGATTTTTACAAAGCCGGGGAGTATACCGCAAACATGGGTTGGCAGCAGCCCGCCTGGCGGGGGCAGTTCACTTTGTAGGAGCTGCCGCCCCGTCTTCGACGCCGCGCTGTCGCGCAGCAAACAGGCCACCAAATATCTTCAGCATCCCCCAATCGGTTCCCTCTCCTTCGGGAGAGGGCCAGGGTGAGGGAGCTCTTAATTTTTTGTACATATCCATTGCTGCGGCAACGGCCACTTGGGGTCAAGATCAAAAGATCGCGAGGCAAGCTCGCTCCTACAGAGTTTTGGGGTGAATTTTTGACGCATTCCGTCAGCAATTTCCTCTTCCCAATGCAGGGCGCTTCCTAGTTGCTGTTATGCGCCGAGCAGACGGTGCACTCGGTCGAAATGGCCCGTGCGGTGGTGGATTCATTGCTGGACAACGCTGAGTAACAAACCCCTCATGTAAGCAAAGCCACTCTGTAGGAGCGAGCTTGCCTCGCGATCTTTTGCCTTTAAAGATCAAAAGTTCGCGAGACAAGATGGGATGCTTTACTCGATCCCGACCTGGTTACGTCCGTTGTGTTTGGCCAGGTACAGGCCTTTGTCCGCCGCGGAGATCAATTGGCGTGAGCTGCCGTTTTGCTGTGGGGTGAGGGTCGCCAGGCCAATGCTGATGGTCAGGCTGCGGCCTTCGCTAGGCTGGATGTGCGGGATTTTCAGGGCTTCTACGGCCTGGCGCAGTTTTTCTGCCACCAGCCGTGCTCCGCCCTGGGAGGTGTTGGGCAAGACGATGGCGAATTCTTCACCGCCGTAACGCGCCGGCAGGTCAGACGGGCGACTGCTGGCATCGCGAATGGTCGAGGCCACTTTGCGCAGCGCTTCGTCGCCGTCCAGATGGCCGAAGGTGTCGTTGAAAGACTTGAAGTAGTCAACGTCTATCATCAACAACGACAGCTGGGTCTGCTCACGCAAGGCGCGGCGCCACTCCAGCTCGAGGTATTCGTCAAAGTGCCGACGATTCGACAGCCCGGTCAGGCCGTCCGAGTTCATCAACCGTTGCAGCACCAGGTTGGTGTCGAGCAGTTGCTGCTGGCTCACACGCAGCGCGCGGTAGGCCGCGTCACGCTGCAACAGGGTCATGTAGGAGCGCGAGTGATAGCGAATGCGCGCCACCAGTTCGATGTTATCGGGCAATTTGACCAGGTAATCATTGGCCCCCGCCGAAAACGCCGCGCTTTTGATCAGCGGGTCTTCTTTGGTGGACAGCACGATGATCGGGATATTCTGCGTCGCCGGGTGATTGCGGTATTCACGCACCAGGGTCAGACCGTCCAGCCCCGGCATGACCAGGTCCTGCAAAATCACGGTCGGCTTGATGCGGATGGCTTGCGCAATCGCCTGATGCGGGTCTGCACAGAAGTGAAAATCAATGTTCTGCTCTAGCGCCAACCCCCGGCGCACGGCTTCGCCGATCATCGCCTGATCGTCTACCAGCAGCACCATGGCGGCGTTTTCGTCTGTTTTAACGTCGTCCAACTGTAAATCGCTCATGCGCGTTCACCTGAATTACTGCCTTCAAGCCAGTCCTGCGGGATTTTGTCGATCATTTGGCAAATATCTCCAGCAAACGTGGCGCAATCTTGTCCAAAGGACGGATCTCAACCGCGGCATCAATGGCCGCAGCTGCTTTAGGCATGCCGTACACCGAACTGCTGTGTTGGTCTTGCGCAATGGTGAGGAAGCCTTGTTGGCGCATGAGTTTAAGCCCCTGAGCCCCATCGCGTCCCATGCCGGTTAATAACACCCCCACGGCATCTCCCTTCCAGTACCTTGCAACACTTTCAAAAAACACATCAATCGAGGGGCGATAAATCTCGTTTACCGGTTCTGCCGTGTAGGCCAAGGTACCGTTTTTCAACAACCGTATGTGATGGTTGGTGCCCGCCAGCAATACCGTCCCCGGCTGTGGCACTTCGCCTTCTCGGGCCAGGCGCACGTCCAGCCCGCACGAGCCGCTCAACCATTCCGCCATGCCCGCCGCAAACACTTGGTCTACGTGTTGCACCAGGACGATAGGCACCTGGAAATCTCGCGGCAGGCCCTTGAGCAAACTTTCCAGCGCCGCCGGGCCGCCCGCAGACGAGCCAATCACCACCAGCCCGCCCTGCAAGCCCAATGCTCGCGGCTGCGCCGACACCGGACGTACCCGCTTGTCACTCTGCCCCATCAACCAGCCCACGTTGAGGATCTTGCGCAATAACGGCGCTGCCGCTTCTTTGGCATTGCCTGCACCCAACGCGGGCGTGTCCACCACATCCAGCGCGCCAAAGCCCATGGCCTCGAACACGCGGTGTACGTTCTGCTCCCGGTCAACGGTCACAATCACGATGGCACAGGGCGTTTCAGCCATGATCCGTCGCGTCGCCTGCACCCCGTCCATGACCGGCATGATCAGGTCCATCAAAATCAGGTCCGGGGTGAACTCAGCACACTTTTGTACCGCCTCGGCACCATTGTGAGCGACCCAGACCACTTCATGGCTCGGCTCAAAGGCCAGCGCCCGACGCAGCGCTTCAACCGCCAAAGGCATGTCGTTGACGATGGCGATTTTCATGTTTGGGCTCCCCCGATGAGTTCAACCACGGCATCAAGCAAGGCGTCGTCATGGAAGCTGGCTTTGGCTAGATAATAGTCGGCTCCCGCATCCAGGCCACGTCGACGGTCTTCTTCGCGGTCTTTATAGGACACGACCATCACCGGCATGGATTGCAGGCGGTTGTCGCGGCGCAACAGGGTGACCAGCTCGATGCCATCCATGCGCGGCATGTCGATGTCGGTAATCAACAGATCGAAATGCTCGGCACGCAGGGCGTTCCAGCCGTCCATGCCGTCAACCGCCACGGCCACTTCGTAACCCCGATTGATCAGCAATTTGCGCTGCAATTCGCGCACGGTCAGCGAGTCGTCTACCACCAGAATGCGTTTGCGGGTCAATTCTGCGGTGTGCCGATTGCGCCGATCAATACGTTCCAGACGCCCGGTGTTGAGCAACTTATCGACCGAACGCAGCATATCTTCAACATCGACAATCAGCACTGGCGAACCATCGTCCAGCAGCGCGCCGGCCGAGATGTCCTGCACCTTGCCCAAGCGCGGATCGAGCGGCAAAACCACCAGCGTGCGCTCACCGATAAACCGCTCGACCGCGACGCCATACACCGCGTCGCGCTCACGGATCACCACCACTTTGAGGGTTTCGTCATCGCTTTGGCTGGGCGGGCGCTGGAGCAACTGGCTGGCGGCCACCAGGCCGACGTGTCGGCCTTCGTGCCAAAAGTGCTGACGCCCCTCGACTTGCACGATGTCATCCGGCAATAGGTCGCGCATGCGCTCGATGTGCGCCAGCGGGAAGGCGTAGGCCTCGTCGGCCACTTCAACCACCAAGCTGCGCACTACCGACAAGGTCAGCGGCACTTCCAGCAGGAACCGACTGCCCTGCCCTGCGGTTTGCTCCAGCACGATGGCTCCGCGCAGCAGGCGCACCATGTGTTGCACCGCGTCCAGCCCTACACCGCGCCCGGAGACTTCAGTCACCGTGTCGCGCAGGCTGAACCCCGGCAGAAAGAGGAAGGTCAGGAGTTCTTCTTCGCTCAGTTGCGCCACCGTCTCGGCGGTCGACAACTGGCGCTCGACGATGCTGCGGCGCAAGCGTTCGAGGTCGACACCGGCGCCATCGTCGCTCAGTTCGACGGCCAGCAACCCGGCCTGATGCGACACCCGCAAGCGGATCGTGCCTTCCGGCTGTTTGCCCGCCAGCAAGCGTTGCTCGGGCGATTCAACCCCGTGGTCGACGGCGTTGCGCAGCAAGTGGGTCAGCGGCGCTTCGAGTTTTTCGAGGACATCGCGGTCAACCTGGGTTTTCTCGCCTTCAATTTCCAGGCGTATCTGTTTGCCCAACGCCCGGCCCAGATCACGGACCATGCGTTCCTGGCCCACCAGTACATCGGCGAACGGGCGCATACGGCAGGCGAGCGCGGTGTCATAGAGCAATTGCGCGCGCTGGCTGGTCTGCCAGCCGAATTCGTCGAGTTCGGCGGTCTGCTCGCTGAGCAAATGCTGCGACTCGCAGAGCACGCGGCGGGCCTCGTTCAGCGCCTCTTCAACCTCGTGCGTCAGGCCCACCACTTTGAGCTGCTCGTTGAGGGTATCCAGCGCCCGCAGGCTGGTGCTTTGCATACGTTTAAGCCGATGCAGCGCCATCAGATACGGCTTGAGACGCTGGGTTTCGACCAGCGATTTACTCGACAGGTCGAGCAGGCTGTTGAGGCGCTCGGCGGTGACGCGCAACACCCGTTCGCCGCTTTCTGTCAGGCGCTGAGGCCGACGCGCAGGTTCGGGGGCCGGCTCGGCAGCCACTGGGGACACCGGCTCTGGCTGCAGCAGCGGCTCGGGCTCAGGCAAAGGCTCGGGGGCCAGCAACAATTGCGAGACGTCGAACTCTATTGGCGCGGCCCTTGGCGCCACCCGCCCGGAAGGATCCAGCAGTTCGTTGAGGTGAGCGACATAGGCGTCGATATCGGCCGGGCCGACGTTGTCGCTGCCCGGCGTGGCGATGCGCATCAACAAGTCGGTGCCCTGCAACAAGGCATCAATGTGCTCGGGATGCAGGCGCAAACGGCCTTCTTGCGCGCTGACCAGGCAGTCTTCCATCACGTGGGCCACGCTGACGCCCGCATCAACGCCAACAATCCGCGCTGCGCCCTTGAGCGAGTGGGCGGCGCGCATGCAGGCTTCCAGCTGGTCGGCCTGGGTCGGGTTGCGTTCAAGCGCCAGCAACCCCTCATTCAGCACCTGCGTCTGGGCCTCAGCCTCCAGGCTGAACAGTTCAAGCAGCGACGCGTCGCGCATTTGCTCGGGGGTCATGTCAGGCTCCGGGTAATTGCGCCAAGCAGTTGTTCTTCATCCAGCCAGCGCAGGCTGCGGTTTTTCCAGGCCAGCACACCCCGGGTGTATTTCGCGCTGGCATGCTCGCCCGACAGCGAGGCGGCGTTCAAAGCGCGTTCTTCAATGTTGTGGACACCGTCGACTTCATCTACCGGCAACACCACCGGGCCGCCATGGGCGGCCACGATCAGCATGCGCGGCATCACCCGCTGCGAAGGGGTAATGGTCACCGTAGGGTCCAGCCCCAGCAGATCAACCAGCGACAAACACGGCACCAGCGCACCGCGCACGTTGGCCACCCCTTTCAGGGCCCGCGAACGCTGGTGTGGCAACGAGTGAATGGCCTGCATACGTGCCACTTCGTCGAGGCACACCGTGTTCAGGCCCAGCCATTCACCGCCCAGACGGAACACCACCAGCGAACGTGTGGCGACTTTTTGCTCAGCCATTGGCTGGGCGTTCTGTTCCTCAGGCTCTTGTTCAAACGAGTAGCGATCCAGCAAGCGCGTGGCAGCCGCGGAATACACCGCGCAGTTGCGGCAATGGATATGCTCCGGCAACTTCGGGCAGGACTTGTCGCCGAAGATGCCGATGCGGTTCCAGCAGTCATCAATGGTCTGGGCTTCGTCATGAATCAAGCCTTGGGCAAATAAACCTCTCATTGTTTGCGCTCACTGTGAACCGAACGTTCATGACGGGCAGCGCGCTCCTGCAAGCGCTGGGCGCCTGCTGTGTCACCTTGGGCAGCCAAAAGAGCAGCCAGGTGCGCCAGCGCTTCTGAATGCTGGGGTTCCAGGTACAGCGCCTTGCGATAGAAACTCTGCGCCTGCGCCGCTTGATCTTCAACATCGCTGAGCAGGCCCAGCCAGTAGAACACCTGAGCGTGCGGGCCATGCAGTTGCAAAAACTGATCGCAAGCCTGGCGGGCATCGCTGCTTTTGCCTTCGTTGGCCAGCACGGCAATGTTCGCCAGCAAGGCGGCACCCGCGCACGCGCCGGGGGTTGGCGCGGTGGGCATTGCGGGCACTCGCGGTGCAAAGGGCCGGGGCGCAGACACCGGCGGCATCGGCCGTGGTGCGGGCTTGGGCAGCGGTCTGGACTCGGCCAGCGGTGGCCGCGCAACAGGCACCGGCTCATGGCTGTGACAGAAGGCGAACGACTGCGGTGCGCCAATTGAACGCATGCCCAGGCGGCCCAGCAGGCTGCCCTCGGCCGGGCCGATAAACAGAGCGCCGTCGTCACGGGTCAAGCGCTTGAGGATATCCAGCGCCTGATGCTGAGTCTTGAGGTCGAAGTAGATCAACAGATTGCGGCAGAACACAAAGTCATAAGGCAGGTGATGGCTGAGCAGCGTTGGGTCGAGCAAGTTGCCGACATGAAAAGTGACCTGCTCGTGCACCCGCTCGGACAGCTGATAGCTGTCATTGACCGGGGTGAAATAGCGCTCACGAAAATCAATTTGCTGACCGCGAAATGAGTTTTTGCCATACAGCGCCGACTGCGCCCGCGCCACCGACAACGGGCTGACGTCCAGGGCTTCGACTTTGAACTGATGCCCGACCAGCCCCGCATCAAACAGGGCCATGGCAATCGAATACGGCTCTTCGCCCGTGGAACACGGCAAGCTCAGAATGCGCAGGGTATGCAGGCCGCTGGTGTCGGCCAAACGCTGGCGGGCCAGACGGCCCAATGTGGCAAACGATTCGGGATACCGAAAAAACCAGGTCTCGGGCACGATCACCGATTCGATCAGCGCCTGCTGCTCATCGTGGGAACAGATCAGGCGCTGCCAGTAGTGATCGTTGTCGGGCATGTTCAACGCCAGACAGCGCTGGCGCACGGCACGCTCGATAATCGCCAGGCCCACGGACGCGACGTCCAGCCCTATGCGTTGCTTCAAAAAATCGTAAAAGCGCTGGTCGTCACTCATGCGAGCCCCTCTGCGCTGGTCTCATCCAGGTTAGGAGGAAACAGCAGCGCACACACCGCCGGGCTCAACAGGTCGTCGACATGGATCCACTGCAGTAAACCCTGGGCATCCTCACGAACCGGCCCCAGGTACGGAGCCTCGCGGTTATCCAGGCCGTAGGGCTGAAAATCTGCCGGGTCGCAGCGCAAGGTCGCGTTGGCCTGCTGCAGCATCAGCCCCAGCAGTTTGCCGCGAAAATTGACCAGCACCAGCCGCGTGCTGGTGCGGGCCACGGCTTCGTGGCCAAAGGTCATGGCGCTGATGTCGATGACCGGGACCATCTGCCCACGGTGCGAAAACACGCCAGCCACCCAGGCCGGGGCGTGGGCAATCGGTTTGAGCGGTAAACGCGCCAGCACCTCGACCACATCGGTCGCCGCCAAGGCATAACGCTCATCCCCGATGTAGAACACCAGAAACAGGCGCTGAGTCGGCGCCACGGCGGCCGCACGCTTGGTTAAAAGTTCGCTCATCAGACTTTAAAACGCGAAACGCCACTGCGCAGCCCAACGGCAACCTGACTGAGTTCGTCGATCGCGAAGCTGGCCTGACGCAAGGACTCTACGGTCTGACTGCTGGCATCACCCAACTGCACCAGCGCCAGGTTAATTTGCTCGGCGCCGGTGGCTTGCGCCTGCATGCCTTCGTTGACCATCAACACGCGCGGCGCCAAGGCCTGAACCTGATGAATGATTTGCGACAGTTGTTCACCGACTTGCGTCACCTCGGCCATGCCACGGCGCACTTCTTCAGAGAACTTGTCCATGCCCATCACACCCGCCGACACGGCGGACTGGATCTCGCGCACCATCTGCTCGATGTCATAAGTGGCGACAGCCGTTTGGTCGGCCAAGCGGCGCACTTCGGTGGCAACCACGGCGAAACCACGGCCATATTCACCGGCTTTTTCGGCTTCGATGGCGGCATTGAGTGACAACAGGTTGGTCTGGTCGGCCACTTTGACGATGGTCACCACCACCTGATTAATGTTGCCGGCTTTTTCATTGAGGATCGCCAGCTTGGCGTTAACCAGATCGGCAGCGCCCATCACCGAGTGCATGGTTTCTTCCATGCGCGCCAGGCCTTGCTGCCCGGAGCCGGCCAGAATCGAAGCCTGATCGGCAGCCGACGTCACTTCGGTCATGGTGCGCACCAGGTCACGGGAGGTGGCGGCAATTTCGCGGGAGGTCGCGCCGATTTCCGTGGTGGTGGCTGCGGTTTCGGTCGCCGTGGCTTGTTGCTGTTTGGACGTGGCGGCGATCTCGGTCACCGAGGTGGTGACCTGGACCGAGGACCGCTGGGCTTGAGACACCAGCGCGGTAAGCTCGGTCATCATGTCGTTGAAGCCGGTTTCGACGGCACCGAACTCGTCTTTGCGGTCCAGGTTCAAGCGTGAGCTCAAGTCACCGGAACGCATGGTTTCAAGGATCGAAACGATACGCTGCATCGGCGACATGATCGCCTGCAACAACAGGTAGCCGCACAGCCCGGCCGCCAGCACAGCCACGATCAGCGAGATGATCATGCTGATTTTTGCCGTCGTCACTGCATTGGCAATGGTTTCGGTGGCGTGGTTGGCTTGGGTGCGGTTGGTGTCAATGATGGTGTTGAGCTGCTTGCGCCCGGCCGCCCATAGCGGGGCCAGTTGCTCGTTGAGCATGGCGTCGGCTTGCTCGGTTTTTTTGTCTTCGTAAAACTGCAGAACGCCAGCCAAGGCCTTGGTGTATTGACCGTGGATACGCTCGAATTCATCAAACTCGGCGCGGTCCTGGTCATCAAAAATGGTGGTGCGATAGTTGTCCAGCTCCTGGTTCATGCGGTCTTCGTAGCTGGCATACAGCTTACGGTCTTCGCTGGTCAAATCACGCTGGGTGGCCGAGCCGACCAGTTGCAGGGTCAGGACATAGCTGTCGACCCAGGCACTGCGCACCATCGAACTGTAATAGACCCCGGGAATCGAATCGGTGCGAACGGTCTCTTCGCTCGACTCAATCGACAGCAGGCGCGAGTAAGACGCGACAACCATCAACAACATGATGGCGATGATCACCGCAAAGCTCGCCAAAATGCGTTGGCGTAACGTCCAGTTCTTCACAGTCTATCCTCGGGGCCATTCAAATGATGGAGGAGTATAGCCGAGGGCCAGCAAGGATTCTCACGGACGTTGAGACTGTTCTCACAGCAATTAGTAAAAAAACCTACAACACAGCTAACAGTGTAGGAGCGAGCTTGCCTCGCGATCTTTTCGACGTTTAAAAGATCGCGAGGCAAGCT